>DFIE01000076.1 GCA_002372735.1 Clostridiales bacterium UBA3705 | reverse complement strand
GTCCTCGTCCTCGTCGGGCACGTCGATCTCCAGCCCCAGCTCTCTGGGCAGGAACCGGGGGCAGACGTTTTCGGAGGTCATGATGACCGATGCGGCCAGGTAAGAGCCGATCTCGCAGGCCTCGGCCAGGGTCTTGCCGTAGGTCAGGCCGATGGCCACGCCGGCACAGAAGGCGTCGCCGGCGCCGGTGGTATCCCGCACAATGACGTTTCTGGCGGGGCAGTAGCCCTTGTAGCCGAACATATCGGCGTACACCGCGCCCTTGTCTCCCAGGGTGATGATCATGCTGGGAATCCGGGCCCGGCGGACCTTTTCGGAGAGGATGTCCTCCAGCTCCTCGATGGACCTGTCGGAATAGTCGTCAGAGAAGAGGATGCCCGCCTCCTGCAGGTTGCAGATAAAGCAGGCGGTGTCCTGCAAAAAGTCCCGGCGCTGTACTGCGATGGACATATTGGCCACCACGGTATAGATGGGCTTGCCGTACTTTTTGGCCAGCCGGAAGGCCTTTTTTACAATTTCTTTCTCCAGGCAGATCTCAATGACGATGCTGTCGGCGTTGGCAAAGATCTCGTCGCCCATCTCGTCGAGGACCTGCAGCAGGGGCTTCATGTCCGGCCGCTGGGAGATGGAGCCCACCACGTCGCCGGAGTGGTCAAATATCGCAAGCCAGGTGCCCATGCCGCCGGGCACGGTGCGGATGTAATCGGTGTTTACCTTGTGACTGCGGAGCTTGCGCAGTACGTCTCCGCCGGCGCTGGTGGTATCCACCAGGCTGACGTAGGTGGGCCGGAGCTCCACGTTGGCGATGTCCTCCGCCACGTTCCGGCTCACGCCGCCGTGGACCTGCTCAATGTGCCCCACGTTTCTGCCCCGGGGGATGTACTTGTCGTCGGGAAATCCCTTGATATCCACAAAGACGGCGCCGATGACTACAATACCCATATCTCTGTACCTCCGTGGTGTTTGATGCTCTATTGTACCATTTTCCGGAAGAAAATTCAACCGGGTCTTTCTTTTTTTCACAAGATGTGGTATGATACCCCCGAGGTGAGACCATGGAGACATCCATCTGCGAAACCTGCTGGCACTATGATTACGACGAGGAGTATGAGGAATACTACTGCCGCATGGAGCTGGACGAGGACGAGTATTACCGGGCCTTCGGGGCCCCGGGGGGCCGCTGCCCCTATTACCAGCAGGGGGACGATTACTATCTGCCCCGCCACCAATAACCGACAGGAAGCTGTGCTATGAAATTTGCCCTTTGCACCTTGGGCTGCAAGGTGAACCAATACGAATCCCAGGCCATGGAGCGGCAGCTCAAGGACCTGGGCCACGTCCAGGTGGAGCCCCAGGAGGACTTTGACCTGTGCATCATCAATACCTGCACCGTCACTGCCGTGGCGGACAAGAAAAACCGGAATCTGATCCGCCGGATGCGCAAGCAGCAGCCCCAGGCGGTGCTGGCGGTGTGCGGCTGCTATGCCCAAACCAAGCCCGAGGACGTCCGCGCCCTGGGGGTGGACGTGATTTCCGGCTCTGCCGGGCGCCAGGCGTTTTTGGACCTGTGCCTGGCCACCGTGGCCGACCGACAGCGCCGGGAGTCGCTGGACCAGGCTCTCAGGCGCCGGGAGTTTGAGCTGCTCCCCGCCGGCGGCCTGGCCTCCAGAACCCGGGCCATGCTCAAGATCCAGGACGGCTGCAGCAATTTCTGCTCCTACTGCATCATTCCCTATGCCCGGGGTCCGGTGCGGAGCCTGCCCATGGACCGGGCCCTGGAGCAGGTCCGCGCCCTGGTGGAGGCGGGCTACCGGGAGATTGTCCTCACCGGCATCGAAATCGCCTCCTGGGGGGTGGACCTGGATCGGAGCGCCGGCGGCGACCGCCTGCCCCAGCTGATTGACGCGGTCTGCCGCGCGGCAGGGGAGGTGCGCATCCGCCTGGGCTCGCTGGAGCCCCGGATTGTGGACGAGGACTTCTGCCGCCTGCTGCAGCCCCACGGCAATCTCTGCCCCCACTTCCACCTGTCCATGCAGTCGGGGGCTGACACGGTGCTGGCCCGGATGCGGCGCAAGTATGACACCGCCCGCTACTATGAGAGCGTTCGGCTGCTGAAGACCTGGTTCCCCGGCTGTGCCGTCACCACCGATATGATTGTGGGCTTCCCCGGGGAGACCGAGGAGGAGTTTGCCCGGAGCCTGGCCTTTATGGACCGGTGCGGCTTCGCCTCCATGCATATTTTCCCCTACTCCCGCCGCCCCGGCACCCCGGCGGACCGGATGCCCGGCCAGCTCACCGCCGCCGAAAAGGAGGCCCGCTCCAAAATGGCCATTGCCCGGGCCCAGGCGCTGCACGACGATTTCCGCCGGGCCATGACGGGCACCGTGCAGGCGGTGCTGTTTGAAGAAGAGATCGACGGCCGCTCCACCGGCCATGCCCCCAACTCCATCCGGGTCTATGTGCAGGCCACGGGGCTGCACAACCGGGTGCTCCCGGTGCGCATCACCGGCCTGTACCGTGACGGTCTGGAGGGAACACTATTGGAACCCGCGGTGCCCGGCACCGAGCAATCATAACACATCTGCAAGGAGGAACCTATCATGGCATTGGACATCAAGGCAAAGATCGAGGAAATCATCGCAAAGATCAAGGGCGACAAGACCCTGGGCGAGCGCTTCCAGAAGGACCCCGCCAAGACCGTGGAGGGCCTGATCGGTGTGGACCTGCCCGAGGAGCAAATCAACTCCATCATCGAGGGCGTGAAGGCCAAGCTGAACCTGGACGCCCTGGGCGACAAGCTGGGCGGTCTGTTCGGCAAGAAGTAAACACCTGCTGCGCAAGGGCCCGCTGCTCCGGCAGCGGGCCCTTGTGCGCCGGCAAAGGTTAAATTTCAATGAACGGCGGCCAATTCCTTGCATTTTCGACCAAGGGAGGGTATACTGATACCATCCTGACCCTGGGAGCGAGATCATGCTTGAAAAATGCCGCTGCTGGCTGAAAAAAGAATACTGGCTGCCCCGGCTGAAGCGGGCGCTGGCCTTTTGCCTGAACCCCAGGCTGCTGCTCTGCCTGGGCATCGGCTGGTTTCTCACCAACGGCTGGGCCTATGTGGCGGCAGCCCTGGGCACAGCCCTGCACCTGCCCTGGCTGGCGGGGGCAGGGGGGGCCTGGCTTGCCATTTTGTGGATCCCCTTCACCCCGGAAAAGATCGTCACCGTGGCCATCGCCATGTTTTTGCTGAAGCTGCTGTTTCCCAACGACACCAAGACCCTGGCGGTGCTGCGGGAGCTGCGCAGTAAGATCAGAGAAAAGGCCTCCGCCAAGAAGACCGCTGCCCAGACCCCGCCCACGCCGCAGGGGCCGGCGCCCAAAGCCGAGACCCCCGATCCGGATACTCCGCCTGCAGATACACTTTGACAAACAGGCCGGGGTATTGTATAATAAACAGAATCCTGTTCTATATTTTCATCCCGAAAGGAGGCGCCGCCTTGGCTGCCAACCAACCCAAGAAAGCCCATAAGGGCCTGTGGATCGCCCTGTTGGTGGTGAGCCTGGCCCTGGTGGGGGCAGGCACAGGGGTGCTGCTGTGGATTTACCGGCCCACCCAAAGCCCTGAGGAGCTTTACACCCGGCCCGCTGCCACCGCCCCGGAAACCGAGAGCCATCTGCCGGAGCTCACCACCGAGTCCGCGCCGGTCACCACCCAGGCCCTGCCGGACAACCCCATCGACTTTGCCGCCCTGCAGCAGCAGAACAAGGACGTCTACGCCTGGATCGAGGTTCCGGGCACAGACATCGCCCTGCCCGTGCTCCAGCCCTTCGGCCCCGATGACGACAACTTCTATCTCCACCACGATCTGGACCGGAATTACGACTTCAAGGGCTGCATCTACACCCAAAAGGCCAACGCCAAGGATTTCTCCGACCCGGTCACCGTGGTGTACGGCCACAATATGCTGGACGGCACCATGTTCACCAACCTCCAGTACTTCCGCGACAAGGAATTCTTTG
Source organism: Clostridiales bacterium UBA3705 (assembly GCA_002372735.1). The sequence continues at coordinate 10,580 of DFIE01000076.1, read as the reverse complement.
ACCAGCACGACACCTTCTACATCTACACCCCCGGCCACATCCTGACCTATCAGATCGTCTCGGCCCACCAGTACGACACCCGGCACATTCTCAACAGCTTTGATTTCTCCAAGCCCGAGGTGCTGCAGGAGTACATCGACTATTTCATGGCCACCAAGCCCGGCATCAGTGCCGTGCGGGAGGGGGCCGTGGTGACCACCGAGGACCACATCGTCACTCTCAGCACCTGTCTCAACCACGGGGAAACCCGATATCTTATCCATGGAGTGTTGACCAATGACCAACCAACCAACTGACTCCGGCAAGGGCCGCTACACCCCCCGCCACCTGAAAAAAACCGAAAAGAAGCGCCTGCCCAAGCCCCTGCGGGCCCTGCTGATCCTGGTGCTGGTGGTGGCCGTTCTGGGCGCCGCCGCCGCGGGGAGCTACTTTGTCATGTACAAGCTGGGCCAGCGCAGCCTGCTGCAGTACGACAACCTCCAACTGACCCTGCCCCAGGACGACAAGCAGGTGCTGACCTATGACGACGGCCAGACCCTGACCTACCAGGGCAAGACCTACCGCCTCAACACCAACCTGACCACCGTCCTCTTTATGGGCATCGACAAAAAGTCCCTGGCCGAGGATGCGGTGCTGGGCGACGGCGGCCAGGCGGACGCCATTTTGCTGGTGGGCATGGACACCGTCACCGGCAAGACCACCCTGCTGCACATCTCCCGCGAGGCCTACGCCCAGGTGGACACCTACACCGGCGACGGCCAGTTTTTGGAAACCCGGCTTGAGCAGCTCTGCCTCTCCTATGCCTACGGCAACGGCAAGGACACCAGTGCCGAAAACACGGTAAAGTCCGTCTCCCGGCTGCTCTACGGTATGCCCATCGGCGCCTACCTGGCCCTGGACCTTGACGGCGTCCTGGCCGCCAACGAGGCGGTGGGGGGCGTCACCCTCAAATCCATCAGCGAGCTCAAGCTCCCCGGGAACCGGATGCTCCACGTGGGGGATGAGATCGAGCTCCACGGCGAGGACTGCGACCGCTACATCCGCTACCGTGACACCTCTGTGCTGGACTCCAACCAGGAGCGTATGCTCCGCCAGCGCCAGTACGTCACCGAGTTTGCCAAGGTGGTCACCAAAAAATCCCGCCAGAACCTGACCTTCCCGGTGGACCTCTACAAGCAGCTCACCCCCTACACTGCCTCAGACCTGGACCTGTCTGACGTGACCTTTTTGAGCACCTGCTATCTCCGGCACGGGGCCAGCTTCAACCTGCGCACCCTCAAGGGCGAAACCGGCAAGCTCAACGGCAGCGCCGTGTTCTATGTGGACCAGGAGGATCTGCTCCAGGCGGTGATTGAAATGTTCTATCTGCCGGTGGAGGAATCGTAAATGCGGCCTGAAATCCTCTTTACTGCCGACCCCGGCGCCGTGACCCAAGAGCTCTCCCAGCTCCACCAAACCCTGAAGAATCTGCCCCTGAAGACCATTCTCAGCGCCCTGGTGCTGCTGGCGGTGTGCATTGTGGCGGTGCGGCTGCTGCTGCGGCTGCTGGAGCGGGTACTCCGCCGGTCCCAGGTGGACGGGGCGCTGCACCGCTTTGTCTGCTCCCTGGCGCGGATCGTGCTGTATTTTCTCACCACCCTGCTGGTGGCCGCCACCCTGGGCATTGACGTCACCTCTCTGGTGGCCCTGCTCAGCGTGGTGTCTCTGGCTGTCACCCTGTCGGTGCAGGGGGCGCTGTCCAACGTGGCCGGGGGCGCTATGGTGATTGTCTCCAAGCCCTTCAAGAAGGGGGACTACGTCTCCGTAGACGGGCTGGAGGGCACTGTGGACGAGATCGGCATGGTTTACACCCGGCTGCACACCCTGGACAACCGCTCCGTCCTGCTGCCCAACGCCAAGGTGGCCGCCGCCACCATCGAAAACTTCAGCAGCCTGGGCAAGCGCCGGCTGGAGCTGGTGGTAGGGGCCAGCTACGACTCCGACCCCCGCCTGGTGCTGCAGGCCCTCCACACTGCCGTGGACCGCACCGGCCCCCTGCCGGGCGAGCCTGTGGTGGTGGAGTTCCACAACTTTGGCGATTCCGCCATTGAATACCACGTCTGTCTCTGGGTCAATGCGGGGGACTATATCCCCGCCCGCTACGCCCTGCGCCGCCATGTGTGGGAGGCCTTCCGGGCCGCGGGGGTAGAGATGACCTATCCCCATCTCAACGTCCACCTGGATTCGGAGCAGACAAAGCCCAAGTGAGAGTTCTATGAGCAAGCAATGGATGCGGCTGGACAACGCCGCTCTGATTTTTCCCGCCGTGCGCAGCAAGCGGTGGGTCAACGTGTTCCGGGTGTCCTGCACCCTGACCGAGCCTGTGGACCCCAACCTGCTGCAGCAGGCGGTCACCCAGCTGATGCCCCGGTTCCCGTCCATGTACGTCCGGCTGCGCCGGGGCCTGTTCTGGCACTACCTTGAAGAGATTACCGCCCCGCCCACCGTGCGGGAGGACTACGCCTACCCCCTGGCCCATATGCAGGAGCGGGAGCTGCGCACCTGCTGTTTGCGGGTACTGTACTTCCAAAACCGGCTGGCGGTGGAGTTTTTCCACTCCCTCACCGACGGCACCGGGGGCATGATTTACCTGAAAACCCTCACCGCCCGGTACCTGTCCCTGCGCTATGGCCTGGAGATCCCTCCCGGCGACGGGGTGCTGGACTGGCAGGAGCCCCCCTGCCGGGAGGAGCTGGAGGACAGCTTCCTGCGTCACAGCGGCAAATTTGTCCTTTACGACCGTGAGCCCGACGCCCTGCGCCTGCGGGGCACCTACGAGCCGGACTTTCTCCACCTGACCACCGGGGTCATCCCCACAGACAGCTTGGTCCGGGCGGCCCATGACCACCGCACCACGGTGACGGTGTTCCTGGCCGCGGTGATGGAGCTGTCGATTCTGGAGCTGCAGCAGGAGCACGTCCCCCTGGCCCAGCGCAAGCCGGTCAAGGTCACCGTGCCCGTCAATCTCCGGCGGCTTTACGGCAGCAAAACCCTGCGCAACTTTGTCCTGACCCTGAACCCCGGGGTGGATCCCCGGATGGGCGATTTCACCCTGCAGGAGCTGTGCGACGTCATGTCCTGCCAGCTCAAGGCGGAGGCCACGCCCCAGAATATGTCCGGCCGGATTGCCGCCAACGTGACCCCCCAGCTCAACCCGGTGCTCCGGGCGGCCCCCCTGTTTGTCAAAAACATCGCCATGCGCCTGGTGTACAGCCGCAGAGGGGAGAGCAAGGGCTGCATCAACATGTCCAACCTGGGGCTGCAGCGGCTGCCCGGGGCCATGGCCCCCTACGTTTCCAGGCTGGAGTTTGTGGTGGGGGTCCAGCGCTCCTATCCCAATAACTGCTCTGTGGCCTCCTATGGCCGGACCACCTGTGTCAACATGATCCGCAACATCCGGGAGCCGGTGCTGGAGCAGCGGTTCTTCTCCAAGCTGGTGGAGCTTGGGGTGCCGGTGCAGATTGAGAGCAACGAAAAATAATCCCGTTTTCCCTTCCAAAGGAGGAGCTATGTACTGTGTCAAATGCGGCGTGCGCCTGACCGAGGGCGTCGCCCGCTGTCCCCTTTGCCATACCCCGGTGTGGAACCCGGTGTGTACCGAGCCACCGGCCCAGACCTTTCCGGACCGGTACCCCATGCCCCCCAAGAGCAGCCGGTATCCCTTTCTGGCCTTCTTCACGGTGGTGTGCATGGCGGTGTGCCTGTCGGCACTGATCTTCTGCCTGAAAACCTACAACGCCGTGAGCTGGTCCGGCTATGTGATGCTGGGCATTGCGGTGGTGTATTTTTCCTTTTTCTTCCCCAGCTGGTTTGACAAGCCCCACCCCCTGGTGTTCCTGCCCCTGTTCTTTGCCCTGACTTGCGGGTATCTGCTGTACATCTGCCTGTACAACGGGGGCCGGTGGTTTTTGTCCTTTGCCTTCCCGGTGGTGATGCTGGTGGGCCTGCTGTGCGTGGTGTCGGTGGCCCTGTTCCGGTACGTCAAGGGCGGCAAGCTGTATATCACCGGCGGGCTGCTCATCGCCATCGGCGGCAGCACCATGCTGATCGAGATGTTTGAGCATATCACCTTCGGCACAAAAATGTTCACCTGGTCGCTGTACACGGTCAGCTTTTTCTCCCTGTTCGGCCTGTTTTTGCTGCTGGCGGCGCTGATCCGTCCCATGCGGGAGTACCTGGAGCGCAAGCTGTTTTTGTGACTTGTTTTGCATCTTTATACGACATAAAAGAGCGGCGGAAACGCCGCTCTTTTCACATATTCTATACATATTTTCCACACAAACATAGGCATTATTGCTAAAAATGATAAAATAATATCGCCGAATGAGCGGGAAATGACGAAATTTTTGTTCCCTGCTGCAAATCGGGAAATAGAAATTGATTTTCCCCCGCAAAAATGTTTTAATATACATGGCAAATTCTCACGAAAAGGAGACGAATTTTATGAAGCACACCCATTTGTCCCGTCGGATCCTGGCGGCGGCTCTGGTGCTTGCCATGCTCTTTGCCTACCTGGTCCCCGCGGCCGGTGCGGCGCCTGTTGAGCAGGGCCGGAGTCTGGAGCTCACCGGGATCGACCCCGCCACCCTGGGCGTCCACAAGCTGGGCGAGGTGGAGGAGGAGCCCGCTGCCCCCGAACAGGCGCAGGAGCCCTTTGCCGCCACCGACCTGGTACGTGTATCCATTGTCCTGGATGGCGCTTCCACCCTGGATGCCGGCTTCTCCATGGAGGGCGTGGCCACCAATGCAGAGGCTGTTGCCTACCGTGACAGCCTGCGCGCCGAGCAGGATGCTGTGCAGGCCCGCATCGAGGCGGCCATCGGCAGCACCCTGGACGTGAAGTGGCACATCACCCTGGCGGCGAATATTCTGTCCGCCAACGTCCGCTACGGCGACCTGGACGCCATCCGTCAGGTGCCCGGCGTAGACCGCGTGTTCCTGGAAAACCGCTATGAGGCCCCTGTGGAAGAGGCCCCCGGCGACGCTGCCCAGCCCAACACCGCCAACACCAGCGACACCATGGTAGGCGCCGTGGATGCCTGGGAGGACGGCTACACCGGCGCCGGCAGCCGGATTGCCATCATTGATACCGGCATCGACACCTCCCACCAGTCCTTTGCGGACGAGCCCTTCACCTACTCTGTGGGCAAGGCCGGCGCCACCAATGAGCTCATGGATGTGGACGACATCAGCACCGTCCTGTCCCAGCTCAACGCCCGGCAGAAGATGAGCTCCGTCACCGCCCAGGCGCTCAACGGCGGCCGCACCAAGATCGTCTACGGCTTCAACTACGTAGACGGCGACACCGACGTCACCCACCTGGCTGACACCCAGGGCGAGCACGGCTCCCACGTGGCGGGCATTGCCGCCGCCAACCGCTACATCGGCTCGGCCCACAACGAGGCGGTGGACGCCGTCGGCGCCGTGGGTATGGCGCCCGACGCCCAGCTGCTGGTCATGAAGGTCTTCGGCAAGGCCGGCGGCGCCTATGACTCCGACTACATGGTCGCCATCGAGGACGCCATCGCCTTGGACTGCGACGTGGTCAACCTGTCTCTGGGCTCCTCGGTGCAGGGCTTCTCCTTCTCCGACGAGTATCAGAGCGTTTTGAACAACCTGACCAACAAGGCCCACAACGAGGGCATGGTGGTCTCCATCTCCGCAGGCAACTCCTACGACTTTGCCTTCTATACCCCCTCCGGCAACCTGTACAAGGACGACGTGTACTATCACACCGGCGGTTCCCCCGGCTCCTTTGTCAACAGCCTCTGCGTGGCGGCGGCCCAGAACACCATGACCAAGGGCACCCCCATGAACTTCAACAACGGCAACGACGTGTACTACTACGAGTCCACCGGCAATGAGGAGGAGGGCACCACCTACACCAACCCCGCCCTCACCACCATTGTGGGCAGCTACTCCTATGTGTACATCGACGCCACCGGCGAGGCCGCGGACTACGCCGCGGTGAACAGCGCGGTCAGCCTGTCCGGCAAGGTGGTCATTGTCAACCGCGGCGCCATCTCCTTTGTGGAAAAGGGCGAGAACGCCAAGTCCTACAACCCCAAGGCGGTGATCATTGCCAACAACGCCGACGGCACCATCTACATGGACCTGAGCGACTTTACCGGCACCTTCCCCATGGTGACTATCACCCTGAAGGATGCCAACATGATCAAGCAGACCTCCTCCGCCCACAACACCACCGGCGGCATCGACTATTACACCGGCTCCGTCCAGGTGACCAACACAGAAAAGTCTGTGGTGATTGACCGCTCCCAGGCCACCATCACCGACTTCTCCTCCTGGGGCGTGCCCGGCTCTCTGGTGATGAAGCCCGAAATCACCGCCCCCGGCGGCGATATCTACTCCGTCAACGGCACCCACAAGACCAGCGGCGGCACTGCCGGCGGTTCTGACCAGTACGAGAACATGTCCGGTACCTCCATGGCCGCGCCCCACATCACCGGCCTCACCGCCGTGCTGGCCGAGTATCTGCGGGAGAATCCCATCTCCGCCAAAAACGAGGCCCTGGCCCAGAACTATTCCACCCGGGCCATCCTGCAGAGCCTTCTGATGTCCACCGCCACCCCCATGCAGCCGGAGAACGAGTATCTGCCCGTGCTGCGGCAGGGCGCAGGCCTGGTCGAGGTCAGCAAGGCCATCCACTCTCCCTCTGTGATCATGATGAGCCAGTCTGACGACAACCTCACCGTCAAGACCGGCGCAGCCGCCGACGGCAAGGTCAAGGTGGAGCTGGGCGAGGACGCCGACAAGGCCGGCACCTACAGCTTCGGCTTTACCGTCTACAACCTTACCGACAACGTGCTGACCTACACCCTCAACACCGATCTGTTCAGCCAGAAGCTCAGCGGCGAATTCCTGGCCCGGGGCACCACCATGCTGCCTGCCGGCGGCGTGAGCTACGTCTGGGACGGGGCCGAGACCCCTGCAGACGGCCATGACGTCAACAAGGACGGCGCCACCGACGCGCTGGATGCCGATGCCATCCTGGCCTGCCTTGCCGGCAACGAGGATGCCGCCAACCTGGATCTGGCCGTGGCCGACCTGGACGCGGACGGCGCTGTGACCTCCCGGGACGCCTACCTGCTGCTGAGCTGGGAGCCCGCCGAGACCCCTGCCGGGGCCTACACCGTGCCTGCCCACGGCTCTGCCCAGGTGCAGGTGAACATCGACCTCACTGCCGACCAGCGTGCCGCCCTGGCCGCCTATGCCAAGGGCGCCTATCTGGAGGGCTTCACCGTGCTGACCTGCTCTGACGGCAGCCAGCACTCCATCCCCATCCTGGGCTTCTACGGCTCCTGGACCGAGCCCTCCATGTTTGACAACATGTCCTACGTGGATGGCCTGTACGGCGCGCAGCGCCTGGCCTACTCCGGCAGCGCTGACACCAACTATCTCATGGTGAACTATGCCGGCTCCAACGTCAAGTTCTCCGGCAACCCCTACATGGTGGAGCAGAGCTTCCCCGCCGACCGGCTGGCCGTCAGCTCCAACACCAATCTGATGCGGATCTCCTACAATCTGATCCGCTCGGCTGCCACCACCGGCTTTGCCGTGACCAAGCTGGACAGCGACCACAAGGTCACCGATGTGATCACCGCCTCCGTGACCGCAAACAACGTTGCCGGCCAGTTCTACTCCGCCTCTGCCGGCTGGCAGAACACCATGACCAAGCTCTACGGCATCAACAAGACCGTGTCCTCCTACGGCCTGGCCGAGAACGACCGCTTCCGTGTGGGCTTCTACGCCATCCCCGAGTACTACGGCATGATGCAAAAGGGCAGCTTCAACGCCGCGGATTCCGCTGCGCTGGACAATGCCGGCTTTGAGAGCCTGCTGCGGGCCAACACCCTGGGCAGCGGCGCGTTTGTGGGCTATGACTTTATCGTGGACAACACCGCCCCCACCGTGGAGAACGCCACCCTCACCGGCAATACCCTTACCGTCTCCGCCGCCGACGACAAGAACCTGGCCTATGTGGCCGTGCTGAGTCTGGACGGCGAGACCGTCTATGCCGAGCAGGCCCCCGGCGCACCCACCGCCTCCATCACCCTGGATGCCTCCAATGCCATCGCCAACGCCAGAGGCTATGTGGCCGTCTTTGTGGGCGACTATGCAGGCAATGAGGCCGCCGTGGCGGTCAAGGTCAACAACAACACCCATGTGGAAAAGACCGTCTACGTCCTCGCCGACAGCCTGAGCGCCGGCAACGACTATGTCATTGCCGAGGTAAACGCCGCCGGTACCGCCCATGTGCTGGGCTACACCGCCGGCAGCTACAGCAACACCGTCACTGCCACCGCCGTCACCGTCAAGGCCGGCAGCTCTGACACCGGCAACAAGCCCTATATGGAATCCGCCGACGTGCCCACCACCGCCGTCTGGACTGCCAGCTCCGGCATCAAGCTGATGAACGGCAGCAACTATCTGCGCCATACCAGCAATACCAGCACCACGCTGAGCATCAGCACCTCCAACTCCTATAACAGCTGGACTTATACCGCTTCGTCCAACATTTTGGGCGTGAACAGCCGCTATCTGCGCTATTACAACAGCACCTACAGCCTGAGCACCGCCACCACCAACAAGATCTATCTCTACGTCAAGACCACCATCTCTTATGAGGTCGATCCCTACGCGGTCTCTGCGGTAAGCGTCACCCCCGACACCCTGGACCTGTACAAGGGCGGCTCCGCCGACCTGGTGGCCAAGGTCACCCCGCTGACTGCCAGCGACCGCACCGTCACCTGGTCCTCTGATAACACCGGGGTTGCCACCGTGGACCAGAACGGCCACGTCACCGCAGTGGCCAAGGGCACCGCGGTCATCACCGCCACCTCCAACGCCAACAGCGCCGTCAAGGGCAGCTGCACCGTGAACGTTGAGGCGGTGAACAAGGAGCTCAGCACCATCATCTGGGACGAGGAGGGCAACGTCTACTTCTCCTACTTCAACGCCAACAACCTGCCCACCTGGACCAAGCGCACCAACAATGGTGTCACCCTGAACGGCAATCCGCTGTATCTGCACAACGCCATGATGCAGTCTGCCTCCGCCCTGTATGCCTCCACCCTGGATCTCAGCGATACCTCTGTGATCTACAGCATCAACCGCACCACCTATGCGGCCACGGAGTACGGCACCAACTACGTGCCTGCCTTCGGCATGGCAAGAGGGCCCACAGGCTTCTCCGGCTACACCTTCTACAGCTACGCCTTTGCCAAATACCTGATCCTGGGCAATCTGCCCCCCCAGACGGACGAAGAGCTGGGCACCTTCTCCGGCCTCCCCTACGGTCTGCTGGATCTGAGCAGCACCGACGTGGGTGATGCCTATGCAGTGGGCATCTGCGCCAGGACCGTCAGCTCCACCTCCTGCGCCTACTACTTCCTGGATGAGACCGGCAAGATCTGGACCACCACCGTGAGCTACAGCAACGGCTTTAACTGGACCGCTCCCACCCTGGTGGTGGATACCGGCCTGGGCGCCGGCCTGCAGTACCAGTCCCTGTACTATGACGGCACCTGGATCTACTGGTCCCGCCAGGCGGACAACGTCTCCGAGCTGATCATGTACAATCCCACCACCGGCAAGCTGTACAACGCCGGCAACTTCGGCGAGGGCATCTGGCCCGCCGCCGGCCTGTACGTAAACGGCTCTGCCGCCCCTGCCGCGGCGGAAGCCCCTGTCGAGCTGACCCTGGAGCCCCTGCACATCAGCCGTGATGCGCTGATGACCGCCGATATCATGGCCCGGCTGAACGCCGCCGCGGACGACGAGGTCAAAAACCCCGTCACCGGCGCAGTCAATGCCCTGCAGGGCGTCATCCGCACCACTGTTACCGATCCCAGCACCGGCGAGGCCGAAAACGGCCAGGTCACCGTCACCCTCACCGAGACCGAGGATGTGAACAACGGCCTGCTCACCGTGACCTATGACGCCGACAAGCTGACCTACACCGGCTACACCTCTGACTTTGCCCATATCTCCGTCAAGGGTGGGGAGGGCACCGTCACCCTGGCCGCCGCGGACCTGACCGCCCGCCGGGAGCTGGCTGTGCTGGCCTTTACCTACACCGGCCTTTTGAGCACCGACGTCACCGTCCACACCGCCCAGCGCAACGAGTCCCTGGCCGTGGCCGAGGATGACACCCTGGTGCACCTGAAGGACGGCCGCACTGTCACCGTCTACGTGGTGGACGAGCTGGACGGCGAGAGCCTGTCCGCCTGGGCCTGGGGCCCCGCCGGCAACCTGGATGCTGCCTGGCCCGGCCACGCCCTGACCGCCGCCGGCACAGACAAGGGCAACCATCCCTACTACACCCTGGAGCTGGATCTGGCCGACTATGACAAGCTGATTCTGAACCGGAACGGCCAGCCCCAGACCGGCACCCTTGACGTGGCAGCCGACGCCGGAGAAGAGGACCATGTGGTGTATTACATCTACGGCGTCAGCGGCAACGACCTGCAGGTCTCCAAGGGCGACGACGTCTGGCCCGCCCCCGGCGTGGTCACCGC
>DFIE01000081.1:1026-5038 GCA_002372735.1 Clostridiales bacterium UBA3705 | reverse complement strand
ATAAGCGGGAGGCCGAAAAGAAGGGCACACCCCACCTGTCCAAGCAGGATTGGACACAGCAGGTGTGGACCCCTGCCCATACTGCATCGGATGTATCCCAAAGTACCCTTATGGAGACATCCGACCACACCATGGGTCAGAACCAACAGGAACAAGGAACTACAACAGGAACTACAACAGGAACTACAACAGGAACTGCAACAGGAACTGCAACTGCAACTGCAACTGCAACCGCAGCAGGGATGCCTGCTGCGCAGGCTGAGGCGGAGTTTGGACGCTTTTGGGAGGCTTATCCACGAAAGGTGGGCAAGGCGGCGGCCCGAAAGGCCTTTGCCCGGGTACAGACGGACCCGGCAGTTTTGCTGGACGCAGTCATGGCACAAAGACGATCTGCCCCGGTACCCCCTTGACATTTGCCCCGTGGCCTGTTATAACAAAATGGAATTTAAACGAGAGGAAACGGATGCCTTATGATTTCTTTGTTAAGCGCCTTTGGCATTTTGCTGGTGGGCTATCTGGTTTACAGCAGGGTCACGGAAGCTGTCTTTGCCCCGGATGACAGACAAACTCCCGCCATCGCCATCCACGACGGGGTGGACTGTGTGCCCATGAAGCCCTGGAAGGCCTTTCTGGTGCAGCTGTTGAACATTGCGGGCACGGGGCCGATCTTCGGCGCCCTGATGGGGGCGGTGTTCGGGCCGGTGGTGTTTTTGTGGATCGTCTTCGGCTCCATTCTGGGCGGCGCGGTGCACGACTACATGAGCGGCATGATCAGCTCCCGACACGAGGGTGCGTCGATAGCAGAGCTATCGGGTACCTATCTCGGCAAGGCTGCCAAGTGGGTCATGCGCATTTTCTCGGTGGTGCTGCTGGTGCTCTGCGGCACGGTGTTTGTCACCAGCCCCGCCGGCCTGCTGGACAAGCTGACCCCCGGCTGGATGAACGGCACCTTCTGGGCGGTTGTGATTTTGGCCTATTACCTGCTGGCTACGCTGCTGCCCATTGACAAGCTGATCGGCAAGCTCTACCCGGTGTTCGGCGTGCTGCTGATTGTCATGGCCGCGGCGGTCATGGGAGGGATCCTGTTCTCCGGCGGCAAATATACCATCCCGGAGATGACTTTGCAGAATCTGCACCCCCAGGGCACGCCTGTCTGGCCCTATATGTTTATCACCGTGGCCTGCGGGGCGGTGTCCGGCTTCCACGCCACCCAGTCCCCGATGATTGCCAAGTGCATCCGCTCTGAGAGAGAGGGGAGGGCGATCTTCTATGGCGCCATGATCAGCGAGTCGGTCATTGCCCTGGTCTGGGCTGCGGCGGGGGTGGCCTATTACGGCACCACCCGGCTGCTGCACGAGGCCCTGGCCGGGGGCGCGTCCAACGTGGTCTACGAGATCTCCACCGGGGTGCTGGGCGTGTTCGGCGGCGTGCTGGCGGTGGCGGGGGTGATTGTGTGCCCCATCACCTCGGGGGACACCGCCTTCCGCAGCGCCCGGCTGATCCTGGCGGAGATGTTCCACCTGGATCAAAAGAGCATCCGCAACCGCCTGGTGCTCACCGTGCCGCTGCTGGCCGTCGGCGGGCTGCTCACCTGGTTTGCCGTTGTGAACGACAAGGGCTTCCAGACCATCTGGCGCTACTTCTCCTGGAGCAACCAGACCCTGGCCATGATTGCCCTGTGGGTGTCCACGGCATACCTGCTCAAGCAGGGCAAGGCCCGGTTCGGCTCCCTGCTGACGGCAATTCCCGCCGCCTTTATGACTGCCGTCAGCATCACCTATATCCTGATGGCGGAGGAGGGCCTGCGGCTGCCACAGACCGCGGCGTATCTCGCGGGGGCCGCCGCCGCGCTGGGCCTGTTTGCCGTCTACCTGGCCGCGCTGCGCCGCAAAGCCAAAGCCGCAGGGGCGGCATAGTCCGGACCGGGGAAAACGCAGACGCCCGGCGCAGCGGCCGCTCATGCCGGCTGCGCCGGCCCATCGATCCCAGCCGCGCCCGGGCAAACAAAAAAGCTGCGCTCCTTGCGGAACGCAGCTTTTTGGGGTAGGGTCAAAATTACTTGATCTCGACCTCGGCGCCGGCGGCCTTGAGATCCTCGGCCAGCTTGTCGGCATCTTCCTTGGAGATGGCTTCCTTGATGGCCTTGGGAGCGTTGTCAACCAGCTCCTTGGCTTCCTTCAGGCCAAGGCCGGTCACGGCACGGACAACCTTGATGACGGCGATCTTGTTGGCGCCAACACCCTTCAGGATGACGTCGAACTCGGTCTTCTCTTCTTCCTCAGCGGCACCGGCAGCGGGACCGGCAGCCACAGCGGCAGCGGCGGCGGAGACACCGAAGGTGTCCTCCAGGGCATGAACCAGCTCAGCCAGCTCCAGGACGGAGAGGCCCTTTACTTCTTCGATAAGAGCAGCGATCTTCTCAGACATTGTAATATCCTCCAGTTTTTAGTTTAGTAGTAAATGGATGTGAATGGATTATTCTGCGGCAGCTTCCGCGGGGGCAGGGCCGGCCTTCTGTTCCCGGATCTGGTCAATGACGTAGGCCAGAGAAGTGATGGGGGCCAGGAAGGTGCCCAGAACCTGGGCAATCAGAGCGTTCTTGGAGGGCAGCTCGCCGAAAGCGCTGAGCGCTTCTACAGACTGGACCTTGCCTTCCACGATGCCGCCCTTGATCTTCAGGACGTTTTTGTTCTTCTTTGCGAATTCGCTTACGATACGAGCCGGGGCAATGGGATCGTCCGTGGTGGTGGCCATGGAAGTGGTGCCGTTGAGAACATCGTCAAATTCGCTGAAGCCGGCCTTGTTGGCGGCAAAACGGGTGAGGGTGTTCTTGACAACGGAGTACTCCACGCCGGCCTCGCGGAACTTGTTCCGCAGCTCGGTATCCTGAGCGACAGTGATGCCCTTGTAGTCAACAAAGACAACGGCAGTTGCCGCGTTGATGCGATCAGTCAGCTGATCCACAACCGCCTTTTTGCTTTCGAGTACCTGTGCGTTGGGCATGTTTGGTTGTCACCTCCGAATAAAATAAAGTGTCCTTGCGGCCAAAGAACGCAAGGACACCGTAGAAATGTCATGTTCGCGGAACCTCGGCAGGATTTACGGCAAAAGCCACCTGCTGTCTTTGGCAGCCTGTATATACTAACAGATAATCAGTGGTTTGTCAACTGTTTTTTTCAATATTTTGTGGGTTTTCCCGCAAAATTCCCGGGGTCTACAGCTTGACGCACACACCCTCAGTGATGCCGCTCTCGTTAAAGGCGTCCACCCGCAGGCAGTAGTCCCGGCCCTCAATCAGGGCGCCCACCCGGTGGGTGCCGGGGGCAAAGACCATGGCGCTGTGGTACAGGGTATCCGGGGTGCTGCCAAAGAGAATGTTGTAGCCCACGGTGTCCGGCTGGGGGGCAATGTCCACCAGCATGTCCAGCGCACCCTCCCGCCGGGCGGTGAACCCAGGCGCCTGGGGGGCCGGGCCGCTGCCCAGGCCGAACACCCGCAGCCCTGACACGCAGGGGGCCAGGCCGTAGGGCACCTCCATCCGGTCAAGGCGCAGGTAGCGGGCGGCAAAGCCCTCCTCCCGCACCACCAGGTCGTGGCTCAGGTCGGTGTCAACGCCGGTTTTGTCCTCCAGCACCGTCCAGGTCTCGCCGTCGGTGCTGGTCTGCAGCCGCCAGCGGGTGACCAGGTGGGCCTCTTCGATGTACCGGGCCTGGGAGCCGGGACGGATGGGCCCGGGGCAGGGCAGAGAGGGATGGTCGTCTGCGAAGTTCACCTGCACCGCCCGCACGTCGTACACCCGGCCCAGGTCCACCTGCAGCCACTGCTCCGGCCCGGGGGCGGCAGCCCGCCACCAGGTCTGCACATTCTCACAGGCGGCGTTTTCCGGCCCGCAGCCCTCTGCGGCGGAGCTGGCACAGGCGGCCTTGCCGGCGCTCAGCAGCATCCAGGGGGGATTGCGCCAGGGGTCCTGCCGCAGGCCGGACACGGCCATGGGCCAGTCGCCGTAGCGCTG
>DFIE01000081.1:0-981 GCA_002372735.1 Clostridiales bacterium UBA3705 | reverse complement strand
AGTCGCCGTAGCGCTGGTTGCAGTACAGCTCGCCCTGGGCGTCAAAGCCCGCGGGCCACAGCCCCACCCGGCGCTCAAAGTCGTGGTTTTTGGAAATCCGCATGGTGGCGGCGTGCCACCAGTTGCCCTGCTCGTCCTGCATGGTGGAGCCGTGCCCCGCCCCGGGCATAAAGCCGCCGGGCTTGTAGGAGTAGGGGTTGTTCCCGGCCAGGCGGAAGGGCCCCAGGGGGCTTTCGCCCACATAGACCCCGTCGGAATAGGTGTTGTACTGGGTGCCCGGGGCGGCGTACTGCAGGTAGTATTTGCCGCAGTGCTTGTCCATCCAGGCCCCCTCGATATAGGGCCGGTTGGAGAACATCCCCCGGATCAGGGGAATGAGATGGGCCGGAATCATAGACTCGTCCACACCCTGGGCCCGGTGGAAGGCCTGGCACTTGGCGTCGATCTCCGCCTCGCTGGCGGGCAGCAGGCTGTTGTTCTCGCCCACCCGCTCATAGCCGATCTGGTGGGGATGGCCCTCAATCAGGGCCTTGGGCTCGGTGATGGGCTGCATGGTGGCGGGGTCCAGCTCCACGCCGTAGATGGGGGTGACGTTGGAGCAGCCCCAGTAGAAGTACACCCGGCCGTCGTCGTCGGCAAAGAGGTTGGGATCCCAGAAGGGGAAGCTGCCCTCAATCTTCTCATAGGGGCCGTGGAGGATGTCCCTGGTGCGCCAGCGGTGGCAGTTCTGATCCCGGTTGGAGGCGCACAGGTACACCCAGCCCCCCACCACCCGCACGTCGGGGGCGTAGTCGTACAGGGGCAGGTCCTTGGGCAGGGGATGGTTTTCCCAGTGCACCAGGTCGTCAGAGACCCACACCCCCAGGGTCATAGAGGCGAAGATGTAGTACCGGCCCTCATAGTAAATCATGGAGGGGTCCGCGGCCTCCCGGCAGATTTGCAGCCGGCCCTGCAGCCGGGGATCGGCGTTGAACTGATAGC
>DFIE01000082.1 GCA_002372735.1 Clostridiales bacterium UBA3705 | reverse complement strand
CCGGCGCGTACAAGGCGGTCTTTACGAAGAAGCGATGCGAGGACAATGCGAAAGCGGAAGGCGTCACAAATGCCCGCTTTGAAGAGGGCAATGCGATCCGCCTGCCTTTCAAAGACGAGAGCTTCGACGCCGTCACCAGCAATTACGTGTATCACAACATTTCCGGCCACGATAAACAGAAGCTCCTTCTGGAGACCCTGCGGGTACTGAAAAAGGGCGGAATATTTGCGATCCATGACCTGATGAGCCCTGCCCGCTACGGTGATATGGGTGCCTTTGTGAAGAAGCTGAAGGCAGAAGGCTACGAAGAAGTCCGCCTGATCGACACCACAGACGGGACTTTTATGGGGAAAAACGAAGCAGCCTGGCTGGGGCTTTCCGGTTCGACGCTGCTTGTTGGAAAGAAATAAAAACAGAGAGACACCAGCCAACCCCTTTTTGGGGGAAAGCTGGTGCCTTTGTATTACTGAATGCACAGTTTGGGCTTGTAATCCCTCGAATTTTGTGATATGATTGGTTAGCGAAGGACAACTGGCGTTTGCTCCGGAATCCTGCCCATCCTGCCATGATGCAGATGGGCCTTTTCCCGCCGCAGAGGTTAGCTTTGCCTAACAAACATAAAACAGGAGGTATGAATTATGTTAACCGGAAAAATTGCAATCTTCGTCTATGGAGCCCTCTTCGGCTCGGCGGGCCTGAAAATTTTGGCCAGCAAGGACGCCCGGAAGGTCTACACCCACCTGACCGCCGCGGGGCTCCGCTGCAAGCAGGAGCTCATGCGGAACGTGGATGAGGTCCAGGCTGCCTGCTCCGACATTTTGGCGGATGCCAGGCAGATCAACGCGGAACGGGAGGCCGCTGAGGCAGCCGCTTTCGTAGAGGACGCAGCCCGGCCCCAGGAAGAAGCGGCGGAGGCATGAGATTTCAGATCCTGCATCGCAACCCCGGAAGGCTCCGTCTCCGGGCCTGCGTGCGCTCCATGACCACCGGCCAGGCGGACCTGCT
This sequence comes from Clostridiales bacterium UBA3705, assembly GCA_002372735.1. The sequence goes on along the minus strand of DFIE01000082.1, from coordinate 6,393 downwards.
GGAGGCCTGGCTGCTGGCGGAAGCCTCGGTGGAGCGGGTGGTGATTCAGGAGAACATTCGCAGCGTCACCGTCTGCTATCGGGGAGATCCGGCAGCCGTCACAGCGCGGCTGGCCGCCTTTTCCGAGGAGACAGCCCTGGCCGCGCTGCCGCCCCTGCACCGCAGCAGCCGGGCCATGAACCGGGAATACAAGGAAAAGCTGGTGGGGATGGTCGTTTCCCATTTCTGCAAGCGTTGGTTTTTGCCGGCGCCGCTGCGAGCGACCCTCTGCGCCTGCGAGTCTGTTCCCCGGATCCTGACCGCGGTGAAAACGCTGTGGTCCCGGCGGCTCACCGTGGACGTGCTGGACGGCGCCGCCATCGGCGTCTCCCAGCTCACCGGCGACTTTGCCACCGCCTCGTCTGTGATGTTCCTGCTCCGGCTGGGGGAGACCCTGGAGGAATGGACCCACAAGCGCTCGGTGGAGGACCTGGCCCGCAGCATGGCCCTGCAGGTGGATTCCGTCTGGCGGCTGGAGGCCGACGGGCGTCAGGCCCTGGTTCCCCTGAGCAGCGTATCCCCCGGGGACCTGGTGCTGGTCCACACCGGCCATGTGCTGCCCCTGGACGGCATTTTAGAGCAGGGAGACGTGATGCTGAACCAGGCCTCCCTCACCGGGGAGTCTGTTCCCGTGGCCAAGCGGCCCGGGGCGGCGGTCTACGCCGGCTCCGTGGTGGAGGAGGGCAACTGTATGCTGCGCGTGACCGGTGCGGCAGGGGAGAACCGCTACGACCGCATTGTGAGAATGATCGAGGACTCCGAACGGCTGAAGTCCGGGGTGGAGCTGCAGGCTGCCAATCTGGCGGATCGGCTGGTGCCCTGGTGCCTGGGCGGAAGCCTGCTCACCTGGCTGCTGACCCGGAACGTGCCCCGGGCCGTGTCGGTTTTGATGGTGGACTTCTCCTGCGCGCTGAAGCTCTCCATGCCCCTGAGCGTCCTGTCCGCCATGCGGGAGGCCGGGACCCGGAAGATCACCGTTAAGGGCGGAAAATTCCTGGAGCGGGTCAGCGAAGCGGACACCGTAATCTTCGATAAGACCGGAACCCTCACGAAAGCCTGTCCCACGGTGGCAAAGGTGATACCCTTCCACGGGCAGCAGGAGGCGGAGATGCTTCGCGTGGCCGCCTGCCTGGAGGAACACTTTCCCCATTCCGTGGCCAACGCCGTGGTCCGGGCAGCCCGGGAACGGGGCCTGGACCATGAGGAGATGCACTCCCAGGTGGAATACGTGGTGGCCCACGGCATTGCCACCCGGATTGACGGCAAGCGTACCGTCATCGGCAGCCGCCATTTTGTGTTTGAAGATGAAGCCGTTGCCATCCTCCCGGAGGATCAGGCGGCCTTTGACACCCTGGAGCAGGGCCTGTCCTGGCTTTATCTGGCGGTGGACGGGGTCCTCTCCGCCGCCATCGGCATTCTGGATCCCCTGCGCCCGGAGGCAGCGGAGGCCCTGACCGCCCTGCATGGGGCCGGGATCGGGAAGACCGTCATGCTTACCGGGGACAACCGAAGCACCGCCGCAGCCATCGCCCAAACCCTGGGGGTGGACGAGTTCCGGGCTGAGGTGCTGCCGGAGGACAAGGCGGATTACATCAAGCGGGAGCAGGCGGCCCATCGGACCGTCATCATGATCGGAGACGGCATCAACGACACCCCGGCCCTGTCCCTGGCGGACGTGGGCGTGGCCGTGGGCAGCGGGGCCACCATTGCCCGGGAGGTGGCGGACGTGGTGATTGCCGCGGAGGACCTGCGAGAGCTGGCCTGGCTCAAGGGCCTGTCCGACGCGCTGATGAAGCGCATCCGGCAGAACTACCGTTTTGTCATGGGCTTCAACGGGGGCCTGATCGCCCTGGGCGCCCTGGGGATTCTCCCTCCCGCCCTCAGCGCCCTGCTGCACAATTCATCCACCCTGCTGCTGAGTCTGCACAGTCTGACCAATCTGATGGAGGAACAAGAAAACAGGAGGAAAAATCCGTGAAAAACCATCGCTTTTTTGCCTGGGCCACCGTGGTCTGCTTCGTGCTGACCCTGATCACAGGCTATCAGAAGAAGTAAGAAAGAGAAAGGTAAAACTGAACCGATCAATTCGCAATAAAAACGCCGTCAGGCAGGAGATGATTCTGCTTGGCGGCATTTCTATGATACTGATACTGAACTCCATTAAAATGCTTAAAAAAGCATTTTATAGCGCCGAAGGCGCGTTGGAGTTCGTATGAGACGGATTTTGTGCCTGCGGCACAAAATGGCAGCGTGCGAAGCACGGTGCCGCTCCGATTAAAATCTAAAGATTTTAATCGGAGTATAGTATTAAACACCCGCCGCGGCGTTTACGTTAGTTGCACGACGTAAAAAGCTACCGGGTTTTCTTGCAGCCTCAAATGCTGTAAGAAAACCCGGTTTGGTGCGGGCAGTGGGACTCGAACCCACACGGATCGCTCCACAGGAACCTAAATCCTGGATGTCTGCCAATTCCATCATGCCCGCATATTAAATTATTTCATAAAAAGAGAACGGATTCTTCGCTTCGCTCAGAATGACGGGAGCGGGAAAAACCTTCACAGAGGTGACAGCACCTAAATCCAGCGTGTCTGCCAATTCCACCATGCCCGCGTATTCAATTGAAAATTGAGAATGGAAAATGGAAAATTACCGGTCTGATTTGCTGGTTTTCACTATCGAGGTCAGAAGCTTTTCAATTTCGATACAATCAGAAAGAATGGACCGATACGCTGTTTCTGACAGGTACTCAGTTGCATAAAGCAGGCGGATCCAGTATTTTGCTTCTGTTGTTTCCTTCAGTGCAATCGCTGTTTTCGATATGAAATCTGCCTTACTCTGTGCCTGCTGTGCCTCTGCAACATTTGCGCCAATGCCGGTTCCCGCACGAAGCAGTTGCTTGGATAGCACAAATTCGCCCTTCACCGCAGAAAGGTGTTTATACAGCTTTACGATGCGAATTGAAAACCGAAAGCTCTTCTCTTCGATCACATTCTCCATAATCCAATCATCCGCGCAGCGGATACCTCAATTTTCCACTTTCCATTTTCAATTTTTCATTAATTTTCCGCTCACACAAGTATGTTATCACAGTTTTCGGAGTTTGTCAATCTCGGGCAAATTCCTCCTGCCGGGGTATGGATTCCCGCGGGCGGGGCATACTTCCGGTATCAACGTCTGCCAAGGAGGTGCCTATGCCCCAGTCTGTCACCGATGCCGCCCTGCGGACCCGGTTTGCCCGGGCGGCGGATTTCTGCGTCCGGCCCCTGGACCGGCCCGGCGGCGCCGTGTATTTTCTCGACGGGCTGACCTCCGCCTCCGCCATTGCCGAGCAGATACTCCGGCCTCTGGCCCTGGCACCGGCAGGGGAGCTGCCGGTGTGGGCCTGTGTGGCCCGGCCCTGCCCGGATCTGGACCTGGCAGAGCAGCTGCTGCTGGGGGGCTTCTGCCTGGTGCTGCTGCCCGGGCACACGCCTCTGGCCTGTGAGGTCAAGGGCGGCGACCGCCGGGGCCCCGCCGAGCCCCAGGTGGAGAGCACCACCCGGGGCCCCAAGGACGCCTTTACCGAAACCCTGCGCACCAACACCACCCTTCTGCGCCGCCATCTGCGCAGCCCGGCCCTCTGCCTCTGGCAGACCGAGACGGGGACCGTCTGCCCGGCCACGGTCTGCCTGCTCTGGCTCCGGGACCGGGCGGACCCCGCTCTGGTGGAGCGGATGCAGCAGCGCCTGTCCGGCCTGGGGGTGGAGGATCTGCTCACCCCTGCCGCCGTGGAGGAGGCGGTCACCGGTCCCCGGCAGACCCCCTTCCCCCTGCTCCAGCCCACCGAGCGCACCGACCGTCTGGCCCGGGGCCTGCTCCGGGGCCGGGTGGGCCTGCTGGTGGACGGCCTGCCTGTGGGCTATCTGGCCCCTGTCCGCCTGGGGGATCTGATGCAGGCCGCCGAGGACGAGGGCACCGACTATCTCTCCGCCTCCCTGATCCGCCTGCTGCGCTACGGGGCACTGCTGCTGTCCCTGCTGCTGCCGGCCCTGTTTGTGGCTATGACCACCTTCCACCAGGAGATGCTGCCCACCCAGCTGCTCCGGGCCATCATTGAGAGTAAGCGCCAGGTACCCTTCCCCGCCGTGTTGGAGATGTTCGGCCTGCTGCTTGCCTTTGAGCTCCTGCAGGAGGCGGGGATGGCCTCGCCCAAGGCCATCAGCCAGCCGGTGTCCATCATCGGCGGCCTGGTGGTGGGCACCGCTGCGGTGGAGGCGGGGCTGATCTCTCCCGCGGCCCTGATCGTCACCGCCGGGGCGGGGATCTGCGGCTACGTCCTGCCGGCCAAGAGCTTTGCCGATGCCCTGCGGCTGTGGCGGCTGGGACTCACCGCGGCGGCCAGCATCGCGGGCCTGTTCGGTCTCAGCCTGGGGGCTCTGGGGCTGGTGATGCACCTGGCGGAGCTGGAGTCCTTCGGCCAGAGCTATCTCTCCCCCTTCTCCGATCTGCGCACCGGCCACAGCATCCTCCGGCCCCGCCGGTCCACGGAGGGAGGCGGGCCATGAGACGGAGACTCCTGCTGCTGGCGGGGCTGCTGGCAGCGCTGGCCATGCTCCCCTTCCGGGGGCAGGATGCCGCCCATCTGCTGCCGGTGCAGACCCTGCTGGTGGATTGGGACGGAGAAAGCTGCCGCCTGGCTGCAGACAACGGCCTGGCCGGCAGCGGGCCGGATCTGGCCGCTGCCCTGGGGGAGCTGGAGGCGAGCGCCCCGGGTACGGTGTTTCTCAAAACCGCCGAGCAGGTGGTTCTCACCCGCCGGGCCCTGCCCCTGCTGGACCAGGTGGTCCAAAGCCCGGCCCTGCGCCCGGCGGCAGGGCTGTGCCTGACCCCCTCCGGGGCGCTGGACCTGGAGCTGGCGGGGCAGTATTTGGCCCGGCACCCGGATAACCGGACTCTGGCCCGGGTCCGGGCCGTCCTGGCCGCCGGACAGAGTCCCGGGCTGCCCTTGCTGCGGCCGGTGGAGGGAGGCTTTTTGCTTGAAGAACCGTGAAACCACCCGCCAGCTCTGGGCGGGGCTGCTTGCCGCCGGGGCGGTGCCGGTGTTCCGCCGCTGCGCCGTGCTGGGCTGGCAGTGGGTGGCCCTGGGGGCCTTGGCTGCCGGCGGGCTGCTGTGGCTGATGGCCCGGCTGCGCCGGCCGGAGCGGAGGCCCGGCCCCGGGGCCTGGGCGGTGGTGCCGGTGCTGCTGGTACTGGCGGTCCGGGCGGCCTGGGCCGGGGCGGAGGCCTTTCCGGAGACCGCCCGGTCGCCCCTGGCAGCCGCCTTCGTGCTGGGGCTGGGCCTGCGCCTGGCCAGGGGCGGGCTGCGGACCCTGCTGCGCACCGCCTGTGTGCTGCTGCCACTGCTGGGAGTGCTGTTTGGGGTGGTGCTGGGCTGCGGCCTGCTGCATCTGCACCCCGCCTGGCTTCGGCCCGTCCATGCCCCCCGGGAGGGGCTCCTGGCCCTGACGTGGCTGCTGCTGCCGGGCCTGGGGTTGTACTTCGCCCCGGCCCTGCGCCCTCAGGCCCCGTCCAATGCCCTGTGGATGGGCCTGCTGGGGGTCTGCGCCCTGCTGGCCAGCCTGACCGCCCGGGGGAATCTCTCCCCGGCCCTTGCCCGGGGGCCGGAGGCCTTTTATATCCTGGCGGAGAGCGCCTCGGTGCTGGGGGTGATGCAGCGCTTTGAGGCCCTGGTCAGCGCCGGCCTGCTGCTGGCGGCGGTGATCCTGACGGGTCTGCTGCTGCTGGTGGCGGATCGTCTGCTGGCCGCCCGGACCCCGGGGCTGCGGCAGGGTACGCGCCTGGCACTGCTGGCCGGCTGCCTGGTTTTGGCCCTGCTGCCGGCCCGCCTGGTGCCGGAGACCTGGCTGCCCCTGCTGGGGGCCTGGGCCTGGGGCGTGGGCCCGGTTTTGAGTCAAATCGGCGGAAAAAGAAAAAACTTCAAAATAAATGAAAAAAAGGCTTGACAAATCAGAGTGAAAGTGCTATTATGTCTGAGCGCGCTGCGGAAGGGACCTCTTCCCGGGGTGAGCCAAGAAAAAAGTTCAAAAAACTTGAAAAAAGTTCTTGACAAACCAAACAAAGCGTGCTAAAATATAGAGGTCACTGCGGTTGAGGGCAACCGATGAAACCACAGAGATTTTATATAGGCTGCAAAGCCGATGTACCTTGAAAATTAAACAACGAGAAACATGAACAAACACCATGGACAATTGAGCGAGTATGAAAGTACTTGCAAACGTTGTCAAAGATATGTCAACGTAAATTTCTTGAGTAGCCTAGAGCGAACCAAGTAAAATTGATTTAAGAGCTGTAAAGCTTTTAGATACCATTTTATAG
>DFIE01000091.1 GCA_002372735.1 Clostridiales bacterium UBA3705 | reverse complement strand
GGCATCCGCCCCTACGGAGAGGTGCCTGCGCATCCCGTAACTCCGGCGGCGCGCTCCGATTGCCCATTGCTTATGCAACCGTTGCCGAAAGGAAACATACACTTTTCTAATATAATATCATACCACAAAATCCGGCGGTTGAAAAGTGGAAAATACAAAAAGTTTCCCCTTTCCCGGGCCCCGGCCCCGGGGAGAAAGAAAATACTTGCCCTGCAGGGGATTTCATGGTACAATATATTTTGCTGTACTATATGTTGCACGATTTTCCCCAATTGAGGTGAACCATAATGAAGCAATCCAACGGCAAGCGCCTTGCCGCCCCCGCCATGCACCAGCTGGCCAGACTGGGCGGCGCCGTCAACCGGTCCCGCCCGGTGTGGATGGTCTACGGCCTGGCGTTTTTCCTGCCCTTTGTCATTGTGGGCCTGCTGTGGGCCCTGCACGGGGTGTGGCCCTTCGGGTCCAAGATGATCCTGGCCCACGACCAGTGGCACCAGTACTACCCCTTCTTTTTGGATCTGCGCCGCCGCCTGCAGGAGGGCCACAGCCTGACCCACTCCTGGACCACCGGCCTGGGCACCAGCTATCTGCCCCTGTTTGCCTACTATCTGGCCAGCCCCATGAATCTGCTCGCGGCCCTGCTGCCCGACAGCCTGGTGCTGCCCTACTACACCCTGACGGTGCTGGTCAAGATCTCCCTGTGCGGCCTGTTTTACGCCGTCTTTCTGAAGAACACCTTCCACCGCTGCGACTTCACCGTGTCCGTGTTCTCCACCATGTTTGCCCTGTGCGCCTTTGTCATGGGCTACTACTGGAACGCCATCTGGCTGGACACCGTGGCCCTGGTGCCCCTGGTGGCCCTGGGCACCGTCCAGCTGCTGCGGGACGGCCGGTGCGTGCTGTACGTGTTCTCCCTGGCCCTGGCGGTGTACTGCAGCTACTACATGGGCTTCTTTGTGTGCGTGTTTGTGCTGCTGCTGTTCATCTGCTGGCACATTGTCAACTGGGACGACCTGGGCGGCTTCTGGGCCCGGTTCTTCCGCATCGGCCTGTGCACCCTGCTGGCCCTGGGGCTCACCGCGGCCCTGACCCTGCCCACCCTGATGGCCATGCGCTCCACCTCCTCGGCGGTGAACAAGTTCCCCCAGGGCTTCCAGATCAACATGGGCAGCTCCAAGGACTGGGCCGGGGTGCTGGACGCCCTGCGCCAGACCTTTTCCAACACCGGCGCACTGGTGGCCCCCACCACCATGGAGGGCCGGCCCAACCTGTACTGCGGCGTGGCCACCCTGGTCATGGCGGCCCTGTACTGCTTCTGCCGGCGCATCCCCCTGCGGGAGCGGCTGTGCTGCGTGGGCCTGCTGCTGTTCTTCGCCGCGGGCTTCATCTTCCGCCAGCTGGACTATGTGCTCCACGGCTTCCACTTCCCCAACATGCTGCCCTACCGGTTCAGCTTTTTGTGGAGCTTTGTGGTGATCTTCATGGCCTACCGGGCCTTCAACCAGCTCAGCCGGCTGCGCTGGTGGCACTGCGCCCTGGCGCTGCTGCCCCTGGGGGCCATCTTCTGGTGCGTGCTCCGGGTGCAGGGGCTGCGGACCATCCTGGCCACCGGGGTGCTCATGGCCCTGGTGCTGGGCGGGGTGCTGCTCTACACCCGCCGGCGGCTGACCCGCAACGTCTTTACCCTGGGCCTGTGCTGCCTGCTGCTGCTGGAATCCGTCTGCGGGGCCATGCTGGGGGTGCACAAGGTCAGCGTCACCGACGGCGCCACCTACCCCGTGAAAAAAGAGGACACCGCCGCCGTGGTGCAGACCATGCAGACCCTGGAGGCCGACACCGTGGATCTCTGGCGGGCAGAGGTGGCCACCAAGCAGTCCCTCAACGACAGCACCCTGCTGGGCTTCAACGGGGTGAGCACCTTCTCCTCGGCGGCCAACAGCCGGGTCTCTGCCTTTGCCCAGCGGCTGGGCATCGCCGCCAGCGTGGCGGGCAACCGGTATATCTACCAGGAGGCCGACCCCTTCACCAATCTGCTGCTGGGGGTCAAGTACCTGATCGACCGGGACGGCCGATACGTGGACCCCACCTATTTCTCCCTGGCGGACCAGTCCGGGGACGTGATGCTGCTGAAGAACTCCGCCTACCTGCCCCAGGGCTTCCTGGTGCGGGAGACCACCCTGGAGTACGACGGCGAGAACACCGAGGGCACCTGCTTTGACCGGCTCAACCGCCTGCACCGGCTGATGACCGGCGACGAGACCAGTCTCTTTGAGCCTCTGCCCATGACCTCCATGGAGCCCACCGGCACCGCGGAGCTCACCTCCTCGGCGGGCTACACCTTCCACGGCCGGGTACAGACCGAGGAAGAGGAGAGCGCCCTGGTGGCGACCTTTGAGATCCCCTATGACGGCAGCCAGCTGTGCGTCTACTCCATCACCCAAAACTGCAACGACGTGGTGCTGTATCTCAACGGCCAGCGGCAGTACGCCTATTCCGACAAGTACGGCTACAACCGGTACTTCGGCAGCTTTGCCTCCGGCGACCGGGTGGAGCTGTGGTACCGGCCCAAGGCGGACAAGGACGCCACCGTCACCGTGAACGCCGCCCTGTTCCAGGACGAGGTGTTCCGGCGGATGTACGACCAGTTTGCCCAGCACCAGATGATCACCACCCTGGTCACCGACACGGAGATCGAGGGGGTCATCCGGGCGGAGGAGGCGGGGGTGCTGTACACCTCCATCCCCAACGACGACGGCTGGCAGCTCACCGTAGACGGCGAGCCCCAGCGGCTGACCTCCCTGGACGAGGCCCTGCTGGCGGTGCGGCTGGAGCCGGGCCTGCACACGGTGAACCTGAAGTTTGAGGCCCCGGGCCTGGACCTGGGCATGAAGATCAGCTTTGTCTGCCTGGGACTGTTCCTGGTGCTGGTGGTGCTGGCGCTGCTGCGCCGGGTGGCCACCCGGCCCATGGAGCGGATCACCCTGTCCATGGTGGACCCGGAGGGGGCCTATCCCCAGGGGCAGACCGAGGACGAGGAGGATTCCTGGACCGAGGAGGACTGGATGGAGCCCGGCGAGGACGCCGGCAGCCTGGAGGACACCCAGGTGATCCCTGCCCCCAGGGACGACGATCCCCCGGGCGGCCTGGAGGATACCCAGGTGGTTCCCGCCCCCGCAGAGGAAGAGGCCTATCGGGGCCGCTTTGCCCGCCCGGCGCCGGAGGAGGCCCCGGCGGAGGACCCGGCGGAGGACGTACAGCCCTACGTGCCCAAGTTCGGCGGAGCCCCGGCGGAGGACCCGGCCGAGGACGTCCAGCCCTACGTGCCAAAGTACGGCGGAGCCCCGGCGGAGGACCCGGCCGAGGACGTCCAGCCCTACGTGCCCAAGTTCGGCGGAGCTCCCGCGGAGGACCCGGCGGATGCGCCCACCCCGGAGATGCCGGCCTTCCACAGCCCCGGCGATTTGAAATAAGCACCCCTTCGCGGGCGGCCCTCCCGGCCGCCCGCGTTTTTTCCCCGAAGGGGGAAAATAATTGAAAATTGAAAATGGAAAATGGAGAATGGCGAGGCGTGCCGTAGGGGCGGATGCCCACATCCGCCCATGCCC
>DFIE01000163.1:7981-10448 GCA_002372735.1 Clostridiales bacterium UBA3705 | reverse complement strand
AGACCGAGCCCGTCCAGACCGAGCCGGAGATTCCGGACGCGGAGCGCACGGACGAGGAGCTGATTGAGAAGTATCACATTCCCGACAACTGGGCCCGGCAGGCGCTGCTCTTTGCCGTGCGCAACGGCCTGATGCAGGGCCGGGGCGGCGGGGATCTGGCCCCGGAGGCCAACATCACCCGGGCGGAGCTGGCGGCCATGGTGATGCGGGTGCTGCGCACCCCCACCCTGGCGGATCTCAGCGGCTTTACCGACGTGCCCCAGGGCGCCTGGTACCACGATTCCATGGCAGGCGCTGTGGCGGCGGAGATCTATCTGGGCAACGGCAACGGCACCCTGACCCCCGGGGGCACCCTGACCCGGGAGCAGGCCTTCACGGTGCTGGCCCGGATGTTCGGCGCTGCCGGGGGCGACCCCCAGCGGATGTACAGCTACACCGACTACAGCGCGGTCAGCGCCTGGGCGGTGCCGGCGGTGGCCTCCCTGCTGGAGCAGGGGCTCATCCAGGGCAAGGGCAGCCGGCTGGACCCCAAGGGGTCCATCACCCGGCAGGAGCTGGCCCAGGTGTTCGCCAACGCCCTGGACCGGGTGGCGGACACCCTGCCCCAGGACGCCCAAGGCAGCTATGCCCTGCCCGGCCAGGCCATGGAGCCCGGCGCCACGGTAGAGGGCGACCTGCTGCTGTGTACCGACGCGCCGGAGCTGGAGCTGAAGGAGCTCACCGTCACAGGGCGGCTGGTGATCCAGGGGGCAGGCAAGCTGCAGCTGCGGCTGACCGGCTGCCAGGTGAACCAGCTGGTGCTGTGCCGGCCCACAGATCTGCTGGGGGCTGACCGGGTGAACACCGTGTGCGCCAACGCCTTCACCCGGGTGTTCTGCAACGTGCCCGCCCTGACCGCCAACGCCAACGTGGTGGTGTTTTCCCCCAACCGGGTGGACACTCTCACCGTGGCCACCGACGGGGTATATCTCACGGTGTCCGGCCAGGTGGGGAGCATGACCGTCCGGGCCAGGGACGTGGGCATCAACGGCAGCGGCAGCATTGACAAGCTGACCGTGGAGCGGACCGGCTGCCGGGTCAGCTGCAGCGTGGGCACCCGGACTGACCGGATAGAGCCCAAGCTTGCCGCCCTGCAGATCAGCGAGAGCCACCCCGGCGACCCCACCGTGGCCAGCCCCAGGGTGAACTTCCAGTACCGGCTTACCAGCTGCGGCAGCAAGAAGTTCCCTGCCACCGCCCAGTGGTATGTGGACGGCAGCCCGGTGACCGGCCAGGTATCCTTCCTGCTGCAGGAGGGGGCGGCCCTGTCTGAGCTTGCAGACTTCAGCCAGGCGCTGGCCGCCGCCCAGAAGACGTCCTCCCAGGTGCAGCTGATTGTCCGCTGCGAGGGCATGGAGCGCAGCGTGACCACCCAGGTGAGCCTGATGGACGGCATCCGCCAGGCCGCCGCCAAGGTCCGCACCCAGAACGTCCAGGCCCGGATCCGCTACTCCACCAGCCTGTACAGCAGCTACAACCTCTACTCCGGCAGCTTCAGCGGCTACCTGCGGGGGGTGAGCGCGGGCACCCAGGTCACCCTGCTGAAATCCAGCAAAAGCACCGGGGCCCGGATCCGGCTGCCCGGCGGCCAGGAGGGCTGGGTCCCCTACGGGGCCCTGAGCGTCTACGGCGGCAGCTACTACACCACCAGCCGGTATTCCCAGGCGGTGATGGAGTACTATGTGAACTACGTCCGGGGCTGGAGCAGCAACACCCGGTATCTGGTGTGGGTAAACACCTGGACCCAGACGGTGAACATCTTCCAGGGCTCCAAGGGCAATTGGCGGCTGGTCCGCACTGGCCCCTGTGCCAGCGGCCGCAACGGCTGCCCCACCCCGGTGGAGTCCACCACCATCCGCTACAAGACCTCCCGCTGGGAGTACGCCAGCTACTACTGCCACCATGTGTCGGTGTTTGACGAGGCCAGGGGCTTCCACTCCAGACCCACGGCCTACGGCGGCGGCATTGTAAACTGGACCATGGGCCAGCCCGCCAGCGCCGGCTGCGTCCGCCTGCCGGATGAGGACTGCATCTGGATCTACAACAACGTGCCGGTAGGCTCGGCGGTGCAGATCTACTGAGGAAAATAGTTTGACCGGATTCCCCCCGGGCGGGGGAATCCGGCCTTATTTTTTGTGCTATACTACAGGCAAGCCGCCGGGCCGTCGGAGCCTGAAGCTGTGCCGCCAGTCTGCCCCGGCGGCCCGTGTCGGTGGTTGACAATTCCCTTGATTTTTGCAGAATCCCCCTTGCATTTTCCTCCGGGCTCTGGTACAATGGTCCTGCGGCACAACTTAAAACACCCAGATACAAGTCTGCTTTTTTACTTCGGTAAAAATACAGGCTCTGTTTCGCATACTTGTATTTGGGTATGGGAGTTGTGTCGCAGCAATTGGGGCCTGCGTTTTTCGTGCGCGGCTTCGGCTGC
>DFIE01000163.1:7306-7932 GCA_002372735.1 Clostridiales bacterium UBA3705 | reverse complement strand
GCTTCGGCTGCGCACTTTTTGTTTGTCAAAGGAGGCGAGAGGATGGCCCGTACGCTGCGCTGGGCCCTGCGGATCGGCCTGCCCCTGGTACTGGGCGGGCTGTGCTACGTGCTGCTGCGGCCCGACACCTGGATCAGCGCCGCGGTATACGCCCTGACCGGTCTGGAGCCGCCGGCCCTCTCTCCCGCCGGCGTGTGGGCAGTTCCGGCGGCCCTGGCCCGGAACTTTCTGCCGGACTGCCTGTGGGCAGCTGCCTTGGCCGCGGCGGTGCGGCTGTGTCTGGGCCGAAGCCCGGCTGCCGGGGCGGCGAGTCTGGCCCTGGGGGCAGGGCTGGAGCTGGCCCAGCTGCCCGGCTGGCTGCCCGGCACCTTTGACTGGGCCGACCTGGCCCTGGAAGCGGTTTCCATTGCGGCTATGCTGCTGTGGATAGATTACACAGAGAACAAGGAGGAACGAACATGAAACCCATCACCCGTATGCTGTGTCTGGTGCTGGTGCTGTGCCTGTTTGCCGCCATGGCCCTGGGCAGCAGCAGCAAGCCCTCCAGCTCCACCAAGCCCATTGCAGAGGACACAACCAAGGCCGAGGAGGCCCCCGCCAAGGAAGAAACCCCCGACCAGCCCGCC
>DFIE01000163.1:0-7238 GCA_002372735.1 Clostridiales bacterium UBA3705 | reverse complement strand
AAGACGAAGCCCGCCGAGGAGGAAACCGAGCCGGAAGCCGCCAAGCCCGCCGGCAGCGGCGCAATCACCATTGAGGAGCAGGTGCTCTTTGAGCAGGACGGCATCAAGGTGACCGCCACAGAGTTTGTCCACGACGCCCTGTGGGGCGACGAGATCAAGGTGCTGGTGGAAAACGACTCTGCGCAGAACGTTACCGTCAGCTGCGACGCGCTCATTGTAAACAACTACATGATCAGCGACCTGTTCTACTGCGAGGTGGCGGCGGGCAAAAAGACCTATGAAGATCTGAACCTGTCCTCCTCCGGCCTGGAGGCCGCGGGCATCAGCACCGTGGGCGAGATTGAGATCTATTTCCGGGTCTATGACACCGACTCCTGGGACGATCTGTTCAAGCCCGACCCCGTCACCATCCGCACCTCTGCCTACGACCAGATGGACACCACCCCCAACGACACCGGCAAGGAGCTGCTGAACCAGGACGGCATCCGCATTGTGGGCAAATATGTGGACGAAAACAGCTTCTGGGGTGCAGGCGTGCTGCTGTACATGGAGAATCACTCCGGCCGGAACGTGATGATCCAGTGCGAGGATATGTCCATCAACGGCTTTATGGTGACCCCCTATTTCTCCTGCACGGTCTATGACGGCAAGATGGCCATTGACGACATCACCCTGCTGTCCTCTGACCTGGAGAAGAACCACATCACCTCTGTGGACGAGGTGGAGCTGAAGTTCCAGATCATTGACGACGACAGCTGGGACACCATTTTCACCTCTGACACCATCACCTTTACCACCAAATAGTCTCCCTCTCTCCGGGCGGGGCGTCCATCCTGGGCGTCCCGCTCTTTTTTGCACCAAAAAACGGAGGGGAGCGTCGGCTCCCCTCCGCGGATTGCGGGGTTGGATTACAGACCGTAGACAAAGGCCCGGTCGTGGCCGGAGTGCAGGGCGTCAAAGATCTGGCCGGGCTTGGCGCTGTCGCCCACCAGGATCAGCTTGTCGCCGTAGGCGGTGCGCAGCTCGTCGTACAGGGGCCGGTTGGGCCGCACGCCCATGGCCAGGACCACCGTGTCCGCCGGGATGCGGCTCTCCTCGCCGGAAGCCACGTCCTTTACCAGGACGGCGCCCTGCTCCACCTTGACCAGCTGCTTGCCCTTGGCAATCAGGCCGCCGTGCTTCATGATCTCCTGGGCCAGGTGCAGGGTGATGCTGGGGTAGAGATTGCCGCCCACTTTGTTGAGCATCTCCACCACGGTGACCTTGTGGTCCGGGGCCAGGGTCTCGGCGGTCTCCAGGCCGGTGACGCCGCCGCCCACGATAACCACCTGCTCGCCCCGGACGGTGGCCTTGCCCGCCAGGACGTCCTCGGCGGTGACGGCCAGGTCAATGCCCTCCAGGGCGGGGGCGATGGGCTTGCCGCCGGCGGCCAGGAACACGGCCTCGGCCCCGGTGGCCTCCAGGTCTGCCAGGGTGGCCGCCTTGCCCAGGCGCAGCTCTACCCCGGCCTTTTGCAGCTGGGCCTCCATGGTGGCGATAAACTCCGCCAGCATGGTCTTGTGGGGCGGTACCGCCGCCTCGTTCACGGTGCCGCCCAGGCGGTCGGCCTGCTCAAAGAGCACCGTGCGGAAGCCCCGCTTGGCCAGGGTCAGGGCAGCCTCCATGCCGGCGGGGCCGCCGCCCACCACCGCCACGGTCCGGCCTGCGCCGTCGCGGGTCAGCTTTTCGTCGCCCCACTCAAACTCACGGCCCAGCACCGGGTTCAGGGTGCAGCCCAGGGGCAGGCCGTCGTTGAGAATGCGGAAGCACTCCATGCAGCCCAGGCACTTGCGGATGAGCAGGTCCTCCCCTGCCCGGGCCTTGCGGCCCCAGTCGGCGTCCGCCAGCTGGCCCCGGGCGATGCCCACAAAGTCTGCAAAGCCCTCGGCCAGCAGCTGATCCGCCAGGGCCGGGTGCTTGATGTTGCACACCGCAATCACCGGCACGGAGACCGCCTTGCGGATGTTGGCCGCCAGGTGCTTCTTCCAGCCCTCGGCAAAGTAGTTGGGCTCAATGATGGTGGCGCCGGAGTCGTAGGTGCCGCAGCTGACGTTGATGTAGCACACGCCCAGCTTTTCAAAGTATTTGGCCTGGGCAATGGCGTCCTCCTCGGTGATGCCGTCGTCCAGATAGTCGCTGCCGTTGATGCGGATGCCGATGGGGAATTTGGGCCCGCAGTAGGCCCGGATGCCCATGATGATCTCAGTGGCAAAGCGCATGCGGCCCTCAAAGCTGCCGCCGTACTTATCGGTGCGCTTGTTGGTGTGGGGAGACAGGAACTGGCTGACCAGATAGCCGTGGGCCCCGTGGAGCTCCACGCCGTCTACGCCGGCCTTTTGGGCAATCACGGCGCCGGTGACAAATTTGCGCACCATGGCCTCCACCTCCTCGGTGGTCAGGGCCCGGGGCTGCTCGCCGATGACCTTGCAGGTCACGTCAGAGGCGGACACCGGCTGCTTGCCGCCGATGAGCCGGCTGGGGGTCTGGTTGCCGGGGTGGTGCAGCTGGACAAAGAGCTTGGTATCGTGGGCGTGAACCGCCTCTACCAGGCGGGAGAGCTGGGCGATCACATGGGTGTTGGTGACGCTGAGCTGGTTGGGGGTGCCCACACCGGTCTCATCGTCCACCCGGGTGATCTCGGTGATGATCAGGCCGGCGCCGCCCCGGGCACGGTCAGCATAATACTTGATGATCCGCGCACCGGCCTCGCCGGTGGATTCCGCCAGGGAGCAGCCCATGGCGGGCATGACAATGCGGTTTTTCAGTTCCAGATTGGCAATTCTACCGGGGGCAAACAGATTCTTGTAAGCCATGGTGATTTCTCCTTCCAAACTTCCGTTGTATTCTTCCTCTGCCGGGCGGGACCCGGCGAATCCATTATAGTACATCCCGCAGCGGAATGGAAGAGGGCGGGAGATATTTTCAGAAAAAACCGAAGCCCGGCAAAAAAAGAGCGCGCCGCAGGATGAAGTACATCTTGCGGCGCGGCTGTGCTGCGGGGCGGTTTTACACCTGCAGGTAAGCGGCGGCGTTGTGGTGGCAGATGCCGGTGACCAGGGCGGACAGGGCGGCTTCGTCCGCGGGGTATTCCCCCTCCTCCACCCAGGTGCCCAGCAGGTCGCAGAGAATCCGGCGGAAATACTCGTGCCGGGCGTAGCTTAAAAAGCTGCGGGAGTCGGTGAGCATGCCCACAAAGGTGCCCAGGTGCCCCTCGGCGGCCAGGCTCTCCAGCTGGGCGCGCATGCCGTTTTTGTGGTCGTTGAACCACCAGGCGCTGCCGTGCTGGACCTTGCCCCGGGCCTCCGGCCCCTGGAAGCAGCCGATGACGGTGCCGATGGCGGTGTTGTCATTGGGGTTCAGGGAGTAGAGCACGGTGCGGGGCAGCTGGTCGGTCTCGTCCAGGCTGTTCAGGAAGGCCGCCAGATCGGCCACAGAGACCTGGTCGCCGATGGAGTCGATGCCGGCGTCCGGCCCCAGGGCCCGGAAGATCCGCTTGGAATTGTCCCGGATGACCCCGAAGTGGAGCTGCATCACCCAACCCCGCTGGGCATAGCCCCGGCCCAGGGCCTGCAGCAGGGCGGTCTTGAACCGGCGCTGCTCCAGGGCGGTGAGGGCCTCACCCTCCAGGCGGCGGGCAAAGATGGCCTCCACCTCGTCCTCGGTGGCGGGGGCGAAGGGGACGGCGTCCAGGCCGTGGTCCGAAACCCGGCAGCCCAGGGCGTCAAAGGCGTCCATCCGGCGCTCCAGCGCCTGGACCAGGGCGGCATAGCTGTCAATCTCCACGTCGGCGGCGTGGCCCAGGTCCTTCAGATAGGCGGTAAAGTCCGGCTTTTCCACCCCCAGGGCCCGGTCCGGGCGGAAGGAGGGCAGCACCTTGACGGGGAAGTCGCTCTGCTGCAGCTGGCGGTGCCAGCGCAGCTCGTCCGCAGGGTCGTCGGTGGTGCAGATGACCTCTACCCGGGAGCGGAGAATCAGCTGCCGGGCGGAGAAATCCGGCTGGCTCAGCTGGCGGTTGCAGTGCTCCCAGGCGGCCTCGGCGTTTTCGGGGGTGAGAGGCTGGGTCCAGTCAAAGTAGTTTTTCAGCTCCAGGTGGCTCCAGTGGTACAGGGGGTTGCCCGCGGCCAGGCGGAGGGTCTCGGCCCAGGCCTGGAACTTCTCCCGGTCAGAGGCGGTGCCGGTGATGCGGCGCTCCTCGATGCCCCAGCTGCGCATCAGGCGCCACTTGTAGTGGTCCCCCCCCAGCCAGATCTGGGTGATGTTCTCAAAGCGCCGGTCCTCCCAGATCTCCCGGGGGCTCAGGTGGCAGTGATAGTCAATGATCGGCAGGTTGGCCGCAATGTCGTGATACAAATGCCGGGCGGTGCTGCTGTGCAGCAGAAAATCCCGATCCATAAAAGGCTTCATCCTTCAAACTTCTCCTTGTTGATCCACAGCCCCAGGGCGGGGTTGGGGATGAAATAGATCTCCTCCCCGTCCACGGTGTTGTAGCCGTAGCGGAGCTTGTGGGGGTCATACTTGGCGGCCATCTCGTCATAGTCCGCAGCCCGGAAGCCCACGGCCTCGATTTCGGCCTGGGGCAGCTTCTTCACCGCGTAGGTGATGGAGAACCGGCCGTCGCTGGAGCCGTGAATCAGATGGGCGGCGGTGCCCATGTTGTCCCGCAGGGCCTGGTTTTCCGGCTTGCGGAAGGCCTCCAGAATCTTCAGCCGGCCCCGGTAGCCGTACCTGCGGATGGTGGCGTCCTGCCCGGCCTCCTCGCCGAAGCGGTCCACCCCGGAGGCCAGGATGATCAGCTCGCCGCCGTCGGCCATGGCCATGCGGGTGCGGTACACCGCCTTGTTGCCAAGCCAGGTGGAGGTGAACTCGGAGGGGTCCAGGTAGACCACGCACTTTTTCAGCCCGTGCTCCACAAAGTCGATGTTCTTCTCCTGGGCCAGCTTCACCGCGTGGGTCAGGCAGTCCCGGCCCTCGCCCAGGAACAGGCCGTGGGTGCGGATCTGCCCGCCGGGGGCGGTGGTGACCGTAAGGGCAAAGAGGATGGGGCGGTCCTGCAGGAAGTGCTCCATGCCGTAGTCAAAAATCTTGCGCACGGGGGTGTGGTCCTTGCCCATCATCCGCTCCATGCCGTAGACAGCCCCCACCATGTGGGACTTGTTGATCATCTCGCTGCCGCCCACGCCCACAAACAGATTCTTGGCGTGGTTGGACATGCCGATGACCTCATGGGGCACCACCTGGCCGGGAGAGATGATCAGGTCATAGGAGGGGTCCAGCACCCGGCGGTTGATCTGGGCGGTGATGGGCTCGTCCCAGAGCCCCTCGGTGAGAGAGGCGATATACTCCCCCGGGATCTGGCCCAGGCGGACCACCTCGTTCTTCCAGTCGTGGACCAGCATCCGGTCAAAGGGAACGTCGCCGAACATGGTCTGCCACTGCTGCTGCGTCATGGGGACGTGGGTGCCCAGGGCGGGCAGCACGTCCACCTCCACCCCGCGCCGGGTCAGTTCATGGTAGTACACGTTGGTGATGAAGCCCGCGTTGGAGTGGTAGCGGGTAAAATCCGGGGGCAGGATGAGCACCTTTTTCAGGCTTCTCCCCTCCAGCGAGGCCAGCAGCGCCTGGGTGATCTCCTCGGGTGTCAGGCCGGTCTCGGCCCGGGCAACACGGTAGATGTCGTTCATTTGCAATCCTCCTCAAAGCAGAAGCGGGCGATGGCGGCGGCCACGCCGCTGTGGTCGCAGTCCAGGGTGATGTGGTCCGCAGCGGCCTTGGCGGCCGGGGCGGCGTTGCCCATGGCCACGCCGATGCCCGCGGTGCGCAGCATGGTGATGTCGTTGAGATCGTCCCCGAAGGCCATGGTCTGCCCCATGTCCAGCCCCAGGTGCCGGGCCAGCGCTTCCAGCGCCGGACCCTTTTGGGCCTGCAGGCTGTTGAGCTCCACATTCCGGGGGATGGAGGTGGTGACGGCAATGTCAGGGAAACGGCGGGCCAGGTCCTCCATGGTCCGGGCACGGAGCTCCATGTCCAGGAAGAACATCTGGATCTTTTGTACGCCGTGCTGCACCCGGGCCAGGTGGGCCTTCAGCTCCGGCACCGGGGTGCGGAGGGTTTTCAGCATCTCCAGGCTGTGGCGGTGGGGGGCATATTCCTCCGCCCGGTCATACATGGACTGGGTCATCCAGCCCCAGTTGTCCATGTAGCAGTCGTAGATCACCGGCAGCCGGTCCAGATAAGTCATGATCTCCACTGCCCGGGGCCAGGGGATCTCCGCCCTGGCAATGGGCTTGTCCTGGGCCAGGTCATAGACCTGGGCGCCGTTGATGGTGATGGCGTAGCGGACAAAGGGCAGGCTGCGGATGTTCTGAGGCATGCCGCTGTAGAAACGACCGGTGGCGGGGACGATTTCGATCCCCGCCGCGGCGGCCCTGGCCAGCATGGCTTGGTTTTCCGGGGTGAGAACCTTGTCGGTGGTGAGCAGGGTTCCGTCCAGATCCAGGGCAATGAGTTTGATTTGATTCTTGTGTTCAGGCATTGTAGGTCGTCGCTGCGGTGTTGCCGCCGTGGCCGGTCCAGTTGGTGTGGAAGAACTGGCCCCTGGGGCTGTCCAGCCGCTCATAGGTGTGGGCGCCGAAGTAGTCCCGCTGGGCCTGGAGCAGGTTGGCAGGCAGGCGCTCGGTGGTGTAGCCGTCAAAATAGCTCAGGGCGGAGGTCATGGCAGGGGCGGGCACGCCGTAGGTCACAGCGGCAGCGGCCACCTTGCGCCAGGCGGGCACCAGCTTTTCGATGGTGGTCTTGAAGTAGGGGTCCAGCAGCAGGTTCTTCAGCGCGGGATTGGCGTCGTAGGCCTCTTTGATCTTGCCCAGGAACACGGAGCGGATAATGCAGCCGCCCCGCCACATCAGGGCGATGCCGCCGTAGTTCAGGTTCCAGCCGTAGTGCTCCGCCGCGGTGCGCATCAGGGTGTAGCCCTGGGCGTAGGAGATGATCTTGGAAGCAAACAGGGCCTGGCGGATGGCCTCTACCAGCTCGGCCTTGTCCCCCTGGTAGGCGGGGATCTTGCGGTCAAAGGTCTTGGCGGCCTCTACCCGCTCAGCCTTCATGGCGGACAGGCAGCGGGCAAACACGGCCTCGCCGATCAGGGTCAGGGGCACGCCCTCGTCCAGGGCGGCAATGCCGGTCCACTTGCCGGTGCCCTTCTG
>DFIE01000068.1 GCA_002372735.1 Clostridiales bacterium UBA3705 | reverse complement strand
CCGGCTCGGTGACCGCCACGGTGTTGTCGGCGTCAAACAAATCTCCCACAGCACCCAGATCCTCGCCGGCTCCGGGGGTGATAAAGACCTCCTCCGGGTCTACCACGACGCCAAATCTGCGATAATACTGACAAACAGACTGCTTTAAAAAGTTTGTGCCCAGCTCCGGCATATAGCCGTGGAAGGTTTCCTTTGCAGCCTGCTCGTCCACTGCCCGGTGCATGGCCCGGATTACCGCCGGAGCCAGGGGCAGGCTTACATCACCGATGCCCAAGAGCAAAAGACGGCAGTCAGGATGGGCCGCCCGATAGGCCTGGGTCCGCTGGGAAATGTGGTAGAACAGATAGGTCTGCTCCAGCCGGCTGTAGTTCTCATTCAACTTCATCGTCTGTCTCTCCTTCAAATACAAAGGCTGCAGGGCCTGTCATCGTGACAGAAAAGTCCTGCCGCACCAATATTTCCAGACATCCTCCGTCCAACTCCACTGTGATGGGGATATCCGGCACGCAGTGTCCTGCGGCCACAGCGGCGCTTGCGGCGGCACAGGCCCCGGTACCGCAGGCCATGGTTATGCCGCTGCCCCGCTCCCAGACCCGCATACGCAGACGCTGAGGGCCTGTCAGGCGGACAAACTCCGCGTTGACGCCGTCAGGAAATGATGGGTGCTTCTGCACCAGGGGGCCAAAGGCTTGCACTGCATCAGGCTCCGGAACAAAGAACACAGCGTGGGGATTGCCCATATCCACCGGGATACAGACCAGCCGATCCGGGCCAAGTGCCAGCTCTGCCGGGGCGCCAACCAGGGCGGTGCCCATCTCTACGCTGACGGCTTGCACTGCGCCGCCGGCCACAAGCAGGCGGAGGGTTTTGATGCCGCATAGGGTTTCGATTTGCAAAACGGTCTTTTGGGTGAGGCCCTTGTCATAGACGTATTTGCCTACGCAGCGGATGCCGTTGCCGCACATATTTGCCTCGCTGCCATCAGCGTTGAAGATCCGCATGGCAAAGTCAGCGCGCTGGGAGGGCAGAATCCAGATCATTCCGTCAGAGCCCACGCCAAAGTGCCGGTCAGACAGCCGGCGTGACAGGGATGCGGCGCTTGACGGCAGATGGCCTGCCGGACAGTAAAGATAGTCGTTGCCCAGCCCCTGCATTTTTGTGAATTTCATTTTTTGTCCTCCTGTGGGTTTGCATGTACCCCCATCCGGGCCATTTCCTGTTCCGGCCGCCAAAGATAGCGTAGACGCATCTCTGTGCCGGCGCGAATGCGCTGTAGATTTTCCACATGCTTGTAAAGTACTGCCAAGGTCATGCAGCCCAGGGGGATCAGCCCCATGGGATCCCCGCCGAGCCGCCAGTACAACACCGGAAAGACGATGCTCACCGTAATCGGGACCACGCAGATATAGTCTGTCACCAGGGCCAGGAGAATCTCACAGCCCAGAAGAAGGAGAAACAGCCTCCAGTTCCATGCCAGAATCATACCGCCAAGGCACGCAAGCCCCTTTCCACCCCGAAAGCCCATATAAAAGGGGAATATATGCCCCAGCACGCAGCAGCTGCCCGTAAGGGCCAGGGCGGGGGAGAAGTCGGGCCAAAGGCGGTTGGCCAGCCGGATTGCCAGCCAGGCCTTGCCAATGTCCAGCAGCGCGCAGAGCACCCCGAACACCTTGCCGTAAACAATCAGTACGTTGGATGCTCCTGCATTGCCGGAACCCATGGTGCGGATATCACCGCCATGGAGTTTGCCGAAAATCCATGCCGGGTTGACGGCACCGATGGCATAACCCAGCAGGGCACAGTATACCCACTGCATCAGCCTCGCCTCCTTTTTTGGGTAATGATAGCACAGTTGGGCAAAAATGCCAATACTTTTTTGCGAGGCAATTTCATAACAGAGAAAAGATTGCACAATAAAAGGGGCTGCCCAAAGGGCAGCCCGAGAATCAATCGTGAATTAGCAGCCGCAGCCGTTGTTGCAGCCGCAGCCGCAGTCGTTATCACAGCCGCAGCCGTTGTCGCCGTAACCGAAGAGAATCAGCAGGATGATCAGGATGATCCACCAGCTGTTGCCGCCGAAGACATTACGATGATACATGATCCGTACCTCCTGAAATGGATTCCGGGCGCCCCGGCAAAGGGCCTGTCGGGTGCGCTCAGTCCATAGTATGCGATTCAGGCGGGATGGTTCCTGTCTCAGGGGCGGAAAACAGCGTATCCAACCGGGCAAAGCGATAGCCCATCTGCTCCCAGCGGACCAGCAGCTCATCCAGAATCTCGTCGTTGGTGGCGGAGGTGGAGTGCAGCAGGATTACCGCCCCATTGTGGATACGGGGCAGAAGCTTGGCAAAGGCTTCCTCTCGGGTGGGCTGTTTGTCCTGGTACCAGTCCACATAGGCCAGGCTCCAAAACACGGTTTTATAGCCCAGGGACTGGGCCATAGCCAGATTCTCAGTGCTGTAAATCCCCTGGGGCGGACGGTAATATTTCTCCATGGGCATCCCTGTGGCCTGAGTGTACGCAGTCTCCAGGGTGGATAGTTCAGATGCAAAGGTGTCCGGGTCGGAAATTTTGGACATATCGTAATGGTGATAGGTGTGGTTGCCCACCAGGTGCCCCTCCTGTACCATCCTCTGTACCAGCTCCGGGTTTTGCTCCACAAAGCTGCCCACCACAAAGAAGGCAGCGGGAACGTGGTGCTTTTTTAATGTGTCAAGGATGGAGGCAGTGTGGCCGTTTTCATAGCCGGCGTCAAAGGTCAGGTAAAGCGTCTGCTGGGTTGGGTCACCGGCATAGGCCGCCTGATACGCTGCCAGCTCCTCCCGGCTGGCGGAGCCCACCGGCGTCTGGCCCTCAGTTTGAAAGGACAACCCCCAGGACCCGGTCTCCACCGCTTGGCGGCGGCTGACGGACACGGTCAAAAGGCCCAGCAGGCCAAACAGCAGAAGGCCTGCAGTGGCTGCCGCAAGCCGATGCTTCAGCTTCATGAAAATCCCCCCTCTGGCAGAGTATATGCCAGAGGGGGGATACACATGACAGGGTCAATAGCGCAGAGCCGTGACAAAGATACGGCCCTTTCTGGAGCTGCCGCCCAGCTCCAGCAACCGGCCCTTGCCGTATCCTCGCAGGGAGAGAACGTCTCCCTCTGCTACCGGGGCATCCGCCTTGAGACAGGGCAGACCGTTCAGCGAGGCAGCCCCCGCCGCAATCAGTCGTGCCGCGGCAGTTCTGGACAGGCGAAACAGGGAGCCCAGCGCCGCGTCAAACCGGGGACTTGCCAGGGTGAACCGCACCTGGGTGCCGTCGCGGAGCACTGAGGGGACCTGCTCCGGCGCCACAGGCCTGGCCCGGACGGTGATCCGCCCGGCCTGGGTCAGCTCCGCCAGCCGGCCTGCCACTGAGGGCAGACAGAAGACCCAGGCGGTATCGTCCTTGACCCAAAGATCCCCCACAAACTCCCGTTGGACCCCTAAGCCGAGCAGAGCACCCAGATAATCCCGGTGACCCGGGGTGCCGAAGCTGGCTTGCAGCGCCAGGGCAGAGAGCTCTTCGCAGGGGTCAAAGTCAGCCGGGGATAGGTAGTCCGGCAGAAAGAAGGCGACCTTCCGCTCGCAATCCTCGTGCCCGCCGTGGAGCACCAGGGGCGGCAATCCGCCCTGCCGGTGCCAGGTGAGCACCTGTGCTTGCTCCGCAGGTACCAGAAAGTGGGAGTGGGTGAGCACATTGCTCCGGTCACAGCGCCGGGCCAGATCCTCCATCCGGCGCAATAGGGTGTTTTCCATCTTCTACTCCAGCTCGTCCAGATTCAGCTGGAAGCTGTCCAGACAGTGCTCCATAAACCAGTCCAGCTCCGGCAGGTGCATCTGTTCCAGCGCGGCGCGGGTCTGTCGGGCGGCAGATTCAAATTCCTGGTTACCGGCCTTTAACTCCTCTACACACTTGATATATGCTGAGAGCTTGTCCGCAGCTTTGACGATGGTGACGCTGGCGGGGTCATTTTCAAACAGGAAGGGAGCCATCTCGCCGCGGAGCTCCTTTGGCAGCATTCCCAGAAGCTTCTGCCCGCTGACCCACTCCACCTGCTTATAGGCGGCCTTAATTTCAGGATTGTAGTACTTGATGGGCGTGGGCAGGTCGCCGGTGAGAATCTCGGAGGCATCGTGGTACAGGGCGGCCGTGGCGCACCGCTCGGGGTTTGCCTCCAGGCCCAGGATGTCCCGACGGATCAAGGCAAGACTGTGGGCCAGCACCGCCACCATATGGCTGTGCTCGGCAATGTTTTCGGAAAAGGTGTTGCGCATCAGTCCCCAGCGGGTGATATACCGCATCCGGGAGATCAAGGCGTAAAACTTATGCTGTTCCATTTGTGACTCCTTTCTCCAAAGCTTCTATGACCCCGGCCACAGCACCCTCGCCGCAGGGGCACACCTGGGGGAAGCCCAGCCGGGCAATTTCGGGAGCGCAGTCTGCGGGGACAAAGGCCAAATCCGCCTGTTCCAGCATAGTCAGGTCGTTGGCAGCATCCCCCACGCATACAAGCGTCTTGCCCAGGCGCTTTGCCAGGGCCCGGGCGGCTCTGCCTTTAGATACGGATTTGTGCTGCAGATCCAAAATTCTGGGGGCGGACCGGTCCACCACCAGGTGGGGGAAGACCTGGGCAATGCGGGCTGCCGCCCGGTTCAAAAGGGTCAGCTCTTCCTCGGTGGCCTGGAAAAACTGGGCTACCGTGTCGTTGTAAAAGGTGCCGTATACCGCAATTTTGATAACCGGCTCCGGCAGCCGGTCCAGGGTAAAGGGAGCACAGGCAGCGTGGTTGGTCCTGTAAAACCGGTCCCGGGTAGGGTTGTCACCCAGAACATAATGATAGTCCCTGCCCTGAATCTCCACCCACAGGTCGGGAAACTCGGTGGTCACAAACTCCAGTATTTGGTCAGGCTGCTCCAGCAAATGCAGATCTGTCAGCTGATCGGAAGCCAAATCGTATAGTGCTGCTCCGTTGTAGAGAATCAGCGGGGCGTTGACCGGGACCAGATCCCGTTGGGCTGCATACATGGGCACACTGCGACCGGTGCCCAGGGTAAACAGGCCGCCCCGGCGCTGAAAGTCCAGGATGGCCCGGATATTGCGGGCGGGGATTCGGCTGTCTCGATCGGTCAGGGTGCGGTCAAAGTCGGATACCAAAAGATATTTGGAAAAGTCATTCATAGGGTTATCTCTTTCTGTTCTATTCACCGGGGAGCAGATTCTCACCCACACTGCCCATCCGCTGGCGGTGGAGTGTGGCGAGGTAGCGGTCAATGTCTCCGTAAATCTCGTCGATCTGTCGGCCAAACTCCGCTGCGGACATCCGCAGCACGCCGGAACGCAGGGCGGAGACCTGAATCAGCGCGTCAGAGGTGACCACCCGGACCTGCTCGTTCTTGCCGATGTCATGGACAAAGCGCTCAATATACGCGTCGCCGGTTTCGTTCTCCTTGGTATATACTACGCGAATGCCGTGGTAATCAAAGCGCTGGCCGGTGCCGCCCTTCACCTTATAGGCGTCCAGAACAAGGATGGTCTCGGTGTGGGTGAAGGCGCTGTAGTTGGACAGAATGTCCATCAGCCGGATCCTGGCCTGGTCCAGGTCGGCCTTGGCCAGCTCTGCCAAGTCCGGCCAGGCGAAGATGACGTTAT
>DFIE01000090.1 GCA_002372735.1 Clostridiales bacterium UBA3705 | reverse complement strand
TACAAGGGCAGCGTCTGCTCCAACATCATGTATGACGAGGGCCGCGCCCACCAGATCTACGCCGGCGCCGACGCCCTGCTGGTGCCCTCCCTGTTTGAGCCCTGCGGCCTGACCCAGCTGATCGCCATGCGCTACGGCACCGTGCCCGTGGTGCGGGAGACCGGCGGCCTGAAGGACACCGTCCTGCCCTACAACCGCTTTACCGACGAGGGCAACGGCTTCACCTTTGACCGGTACGACGCCGGCCTGCTGCTGGATGCCATCAACCGGGCCAAGACCCTGTACTTCACCAACCGGGAGGCCTGGGACCGGATGGTCCTGCGGGACATGGACAAGGACGTCTCCTGGGAGAACTCCGCCAAGCAGTACCGCGCCCTGTATCTGGAGCTCAAGCCCTGATTTTTCGGCGCAAAGCAATCCCCCCGGCACAGCCCTTCCGCTGTGCCGGGGGATTTTTGCGAATGATTTGCAAATTTTGCATTGACAACCGGGGTCCGGTCTGCTATACTCTTTTGCGAATCAATCGCAAATTGGAGGCGTATCCCCTTGTCTTCTTATAAAACCGAGCAGCGCAGGCAGCTGCTGGAATATCTCTGCACCCACTCCCAGGAGAGTCTCACCGCCCGGGGCATCCACGGGGGCCTGGGGCCCGAGCAGATCAGTCTGAGCGCGGTGTACCGCAATCTGGCGGCCCTGGAGCAGGACGGGCAGATCCGCCGGGTCACCCTGCCCGGCAGCCGCGAGGCGGCCTATCAGTATGTGGGCGGCGGGGCCTGCCGGGCCCATCTGCACCTGAACTGCACAGGCTGCGGCCGGACCATCCACATGGCGGAGTCTGATACCGAGGCCCTGGTGCGCACCGTGGCCCAGCTGGACGGCTTTGCCATTGACAAAACCGAAACCGTCCTGTACGGTCTGTGCGAAAGCTGCCAGGGAAAGGGCCCCAAGAAATGAAAAAAGCGATCTATATGATTGTATCCGGGGCGGTGCTCATCGCCCTGCTGCTGGGGCTGCTGGCGGGCTGCGCCGTGGGGGAGGCCCCGGCGGCCCACAAGCTCACGGTGGTTTGCACCGTGTATCCCCTGTACGAGTGGGCCCTGGCCCTGACCAAAGACCGGGCCGAGACCGTGGAGGTCCGGCTGCTGGTGCAAAACGGGGCGGATCTGCACAGCTATCAGCCCTCGGTGGAGGACATGGTGCGGATCTCCGGCTGTGACGTCTTCCTCTTTGTGGGGGGCGAATCGGACGGCTGGGTCCACGACGCCCTGGCCCAGGGGACCAACCCGGACATGACCGTGCTGAACTGCCTGGCGCTGCTGGGAGACGCCGCCCGCCTGGAGCAGACCGATGGCATCCAAGCCCCCGAGGAGGAGGACGAGGGCCCGGCCTATGACGAGCACATCTGGCTCAGCCCCAAGACCGTCCGGCAGCTGCTGCCGGAGCTGGCCGCTGCCCTTTCCGCCAAGGACCCCGACGGGCAGACCGCCTATGAGGCGGCCCTGGCGGACTATGACAAGGCCCTTTCCGCCCTGGACGAGGGCTACGCCCGGGCGGCGGCGGAGGGGACCACCCGCACCCTGCTGGTGGCCGACCGCTTCCCCCTGCGCTATCTCACCCAGGACTACGGCCTGGATTTTTACGCGGCCTTCTCCGGCTGCTCCACCCAAACCGAGGCCAGCTTTGAGACCATCGCCTTCCTGGCCGGCAAGGCGGACGAGCTGGAGCTCCCGGCGGTGCTCTGCCTGGAGGGCGGGGACCACCGCCTGGCCCAGACCGTCATTGAAACCACCGTCTCCCACCCGCCCCTGCTGGTGCTGGACTCCATGCAGTCCGTCACCCCCCAGGCCCTGGCGGAGGGACCGGACTATCTCAGCCGGATGGCCGACAACCTGGCGCTGCTGCGCCAGGCCCTGGGGGCCCCGGCCACGGAGGATTGACCATGGCACAACTGCGCTGCGAAAACCTGGCCCTGGGTTATGAGGGCAAGGAAATCCTCTCCGGCCTGAGCTTTCAGGTCAACCGGGGGGACTATCTCTGCATTGTGGGTGAAAACGGCTCCGGCAAGTCCACCCTGATGAAAACCATCCTGGGGCTCCACGCCCCCCTGGCGGGCACCATCACCACCGGCGACGGCCTGGTGCAGAACCAGATCGGCTATCTGCCCCAGCAGACCATGGTGCAGCGGGACTTCCCCGCCAGCGTGTACGAAATCGTGCTCTCCGGCTGCCAGGGCCGCAAGGGGCTGCGCCCCTTTTACAGCAAGCAGGACAAGGCCCTGGCCTGGGCCAACATTGACCGGATGAACATCCGGCCCCTGGCCCGGCGCTGCTACCGGGAGCTCTCCGGCGGCCAGCAGCAGCGGGTGCTGCTGGCCCGGGCCCTGTGCGCCACCCGGTCCATGCTGCTGCTGGATGAGCCGGTCTCCGGCCTGGACCCCCGGGTCACCGCGGAGATGTATCAGCTGATCCTGGATCTGAACCGGCAGGAGGGCATCACCGTGATCATGATCTCCCATGACATGGAGGCGGCCCTGCGCTACGCCACCCACATCCTGCACATCGGTCGGCACCTGTTTTTCGGCACCCGGCAGGAGTATCTGCGCACCGACACCGGCCGGGCCTTTGCCGGGGAGGGGAGGGCTGCCCAATGAATCTGAACCTGCTGCAAACCCTGCAGATGTATTTCCAATACGACTACGTCCGCTACGCCATCATTGTGGGCATTCTCATTGCCCTGTGCTCCTCCCTGCTGGGGGTGACCCTGGTGCTCAAGCGGTTCTCCTTTATCGGCGACGGGCTGAGCCACGTGGCCTTCGGCATCATGGCGGTGGCCGGGGTGCTGGGGCTGACCAACCAAATGCTCCTGATCATGCCGGGCACCATTCTCACAGCGGTGCTGCTGCTCCGGGTGGGGCAGAACACCAAAATCAAGGGCGACGCTGCGGTGGCCATGATCTCTGTGGGGGCCCTGGCCCTGGGCTATCTGCTGCTCAGCAAATTCTCCACCTCCGCCAACGTGTCGGGGGACGTGTGCTCCACCCTGTTCGGCGGCACCTCCATCCTGACGCTGAAGCCCACGGACGTGTGGGTGTGCATTGTGCTGTCGGTGGTGGTGGTCATTGTGTTTGTGCTGTTCTACCACAAGATCTTTGCCGTCACCTTTGACGAGAGCTTTGCCGCCGCCACCGGCACCAAAACCGGGCTGTACAACCTGATCATCGCGGTGATCGTGGCGGTGATCATCGTCCTGGCCATGAACCTGGTGGGCTCGCTGCTGATCTCCGCCCTGGTGGTGTTCCCGGCCCTGTCGGCCATGCGGGTGTTCAAAAGCTTCAAATCCGTCACGATTTGTTCGGCCTGCCTGTCGGTGGCCTGCGCGGCCCTGGGGCTGCTGTTCGCCATTCTGGTGGGCACCCCGGTGGGCTCCACCATTGTGGCGGTGGACATTCTGGCCTTCCTGCTGTTTTCGCTGGCGGGCCTGGTGGGGGGCAGACGGGCATGAGACGACTGCTGGCCCTGCTGCCGATCCTGGCCCTGCTGTGCGCCTGCGGGGCCCCCGCCCCCAAGGGCACCGTGGACGTGGACCTGACCCTGGTCAGCGACACGGTGGTCCTGGCCCAGGTCAGCGACATGCTCACCAATCCGGACCAGTATATGGGCAAAACCGTGCGCATGGAGGGCACCTTCAACTCCGTGGAAAACCCTGCCACCGGCCGGGTGTACCGCACCTGCCTGATTGCGGACGCCATGGCCTGCTGCGCCCAGGGCTTTGAATTTGTACTCACCGGCGACGACTATCCCAGCCAGGGGGACCCCATCCGGGTGGTGGGCACCTTCGGCACCTATGAAGAGGAGGGCGACCTGTACTGCCAGCTGGAGCAGGCGGTGCTGGAGCCCCTTCCGGAACAGGAGGCCAACCAATGAAAAAGCTGCTGCCCCTTTTGCTCTGCCTGGCCCTGGTGCTGTGCGCCTGCGCCGGCGGCGGGGACCAAACCCCCGGCGCCGCCGACCGCCTGCCCACGGTGCTGGATACCAACGAGTACACCCTGTATCTCAACCTGTTTTACAACGGCTACGCAGACCAGCTGGCCGGCAAGACCTACACCAAGACGGGCACCTTCACCCGGCTGCAGGACCGGTACAACGGGGTGGAGCGCTATTACGTCTGGGGCTATAACGACGCCACCAAGTGCTGCGACTGGCAGTGGGAGTTTGTCCCCGCCCCGGGCACCGAGCTGCCCGAGAACGGGGCCCTGGTGTCTATGACCGGCACCCTCACCGCCGACTCCGCCGCCCTGGACGGCTACTGGTACACCGATGCGTCCCTCACCGTCACCACCCACTACACCGGCGGCGGCCCGGAGGTGGACATGGGGGCCATGAGCGCCACCCTGGAGCGGGTGCAGCTGCTGAATCTGCAGTATGACGCCGCCGGCTTTGAGGGCCGGCAGGTCCGGCTCTACGGCCGGATCCTGGACGAAACCCACGTCCAGCACCCCTATTATGACGAGGCCTGGACCCAGGCCTTTGAGACCGACGACCCGGTGCCCCCCATCGGCACGGTGGTGGTGCTCACCGGCACCTGGCAGGGGGGCGTGCTGACCCGGTGCACCGTCCAGACCACCGATCTGTATTGATTTTTCCGGGAGGAGGCGGCCTGCATGAGCGCCGAACCGCTGCTGGAGCTCTGCTCCGTGTATAAAAGCTATGACCAGCCCGTGCTGCGGGGCATCGATCTGACGGTCCGCGCCGGGGAGTTTGTCACCCTGCTGGGCCCCTCGGGCTGCGGCAAAACCACCATTTTGCGGATCATTGCGGGGCTTCTGGCCCCGGACCGGGGCCAGGTGCGCCTGGGCGGCCGGGACATCACCGCCGCCCCGCCGGAAAAGCGGGACGTGAACACCGTCTTTCAGAGCTACGCCCTGTTCCCCCATATGACCGTGGCCCAAAACGTGGCCTACGCCCTGAAGCTCCGGGGGGTGGACCGGCGGCAGATCGACGCCCGGGTGACCCGGATGCTGGCGCTGGTGCAGATGACGGGCAGCGAAAAGAAGAAGCCCGACCAGCTCTCCGGCGGCCAGCGCCAGCGCATTGCCATTGCCCGGGCCCTGATTGCCGAGCCCAAGGTGCTGCTGCTGGATGAGCCCCTGGGGGCCCTGGACCTGCAGCTGCGCCGGCAGATGCAGCTGGAGCTGAAAAAGCTCCAGCAGGAGCTGGGCACCTCCTTTGTCTACGTGACCCATGACCAGGAGGAGGCCATCAATATGTCCGACCGGATCGTGGTGCTCCGGGCCGGCCGCATTGAGCAGCAGGGCACCCCGGACGAGATCTATGACCGGCCCCGCACCGGCTACGTGGCCACCTTTATCGGCAGCGCCAATCTGCTGGCCGGGCAGTGCGACGGCAGGGGCCTGGCGGCCCATCCCGCCGGCGCCATGGTCTGCCCGGCGGACCTGCCTGCCGGGCCGGTGACCCTGGCCGTCCGGGGGGAGAACATCCTTCTCCACACCCAGGCCCCCCAGGGGCCCAGTCTGGCCGGCCGGGTGGCAAGCAAGCGGTTTTTAGGCGGCCAGCTCCGGGTGGAGGTGGCTCTCACCGGGGGCGACCGGGTGGTGCTGCTGCGCCAGGGCATCCGCCTGGAGGCCGAGACCGGCAGCCCGGTGTGGCTCAGCTGGCCGGCGTCCGCCGCCGTGGCCGTGCAGACCGAAGGGGAAGCCCCGGCAGGGGAGGCAGGCCGATGAAAAAGGACCGCTCCTGGCTGCTGCTGGCGCCTATGTACGCCTTTACCCTGGTGTTTGTGCTGGGGCCGGTGATTTACATGGCGGCAGTGAGCCTGGCCCATCACACCGCCGCGGGGTTTACCTGGCAGCTGAGCCTGGAAAACTTCCGCAAGATGGCGGACCCTGTGTATCTGCAGTGCTTCCGCCAGTCCCTGCTGCTGGCCTTCCTCACCACGGTAATCTGCGTGGGGGTGGGCTATCCCTTCGGGTATATCATGGCCCGGCTCTCCCCCCGGGGCAAGCGGGCCATGATGCTGCTGATTATGATCCCCTTCTGGACCAGCTCTCTCATCCGGCTTTACGGCTGGCAGATCCTGCTCCAGGCCCGGGGGCCGCTGAACGGGGCCCTGCTGGCCCTGGGCATTGTGTCCAAGCCGGTCAAGATCCTGTACACCTATCCTGCCGTGCTCATCGGCATGGTCTACGCCCTGCTGCCCTTTATGCAGCTGGCGGTGTACAACTCCGTGGAGAAGCTGGACTGGACCCTGGTGGAGGCCGCCCGGGACCTGGGGGCGGGCCCGGTGCGGGCCTTCCTCACCGTCACGCTGAAGCTGACCCTCCCCGGGCTGATGAGCGGGGTGATCCTCACCTTTGTGCCCTCCATGGGCCTGTTCTTCATCTCGGACCTGCTGGGCGGCAATAAGATCGTCCTGGTGGGCAGCCTGATCCAGGACCAGCTCACCCGGGGCAGCAACTGGCCCTTTGCCGCGGCCCTGGCCCTGGTGCTGGCGGTGATCACCACCCTGCTGCTGGCCCTGTACCGGCGCGTCACCCACACCGCTGAGCTGGAGGTGATGTTCTGATGGCCCGCAAGCCCCGCCTGCCCGCCCGGCTGTATCTGATTCTGGTGGTGGTGCTGACCTATCTGCCCATTGCGGTGGTGGTGCTCTTCTCCTTCAACAGCTCCAAGCTGCCCGTGGCGTGGAAGGGCTTCACCCTGGACTGGTATCGGCAGCTCTTCCGCGACCGGGCCCTGATGCAGGCCCTGGGCAACAGCCTGCTGCTGGGCGTGGCCAGCAGCTTCTTTGCCGCGGTGATCGGCACCCTGGGGGCCATGGGCATGGTCCGGGTCCACTACCGCAGCAAGGGCATGATGGAGTATCTGTCCACCCTGCCCATTATGCTGCCGGAGATCATCCTGGGCATGGTGTTTATGGCCTTTTTCGCCCTGCTGCGCCTGCCCTTCGGCTGGACCACCCTGATCCTGGCCCACACCGCCTTTTCCATCCCCTACGTCTATCTGATGGTGAAGGCCCGGCTCTCGGGCATAGACCGCTCCCTGGAGGAGGCGGCCCGGGACCTGGGGGCCGGCCCTGCCCGGACCTTCTTTGACATCACCCTGCCGCTGATCGTGCCGGCGGTGCTCTCGGGCAGTCTGCTGGCCTTTGCCATGTCCTTTGACGACGTGGTAATCTCCATTTTTGTCACCGGGCCCACCCTGTCCACCCTGCCCATCAAGGTGTACACCCATCTGAAAACCGGCGTCACCCCTGAAATCAACGCCCTTTGCACCGTCATCCTGGGGGTGGTGGTGCTGGTGCTGACCCTGTCCTTCCTGCTGCGAACCCGGCGGGAGGGCAGCCATCCATCCAACAAGGAGGAAGTTCCATGAAAAAGCTGATTTCCCTGCTGCTCTGCACCCTGCTGACCCTGGCGCTGTTCTCCGGCTGCGCCGGCCCCGCCGAGACCCCTGCCGCCCAGAACAACGAGGAGAGCCTGGTGCTCTACACCTGGGAGGGCATGTTCCCCCAGCAGGTGCTGGACGATTTCACCGCCGAGACGGGCATCCCCATCGTCTACTCCAACTTTGACACCGACGAGACCATGCTGGAGCGTCTGCGCCTGGCCCAGGGCGGGGACTACGACCTGGTCATTGCCGACGACTACATCATTGAGCAGGCGGTCCAGGCGGGCCTGGTCGCCCCCCTGGACAAGGCCCAGATCCCCAACTTCGGCAACATCAACCCCCTGTACCAGGGCCAGTTTTACGACCCCAAGGACGAGTACACCGTGCCCTACGGCGCGGGCATTCCCCTCATTGTCTATGACCCCGCCCAGGTGGACTTTGAGATCAAGGGCTACAACGACCTGTGGAATCCGGCCCTGGCGGACAGCGTGGCCCTGACGGCCAACTACCGGGTCATCAACGGCATCACGCTGCTGTCCATGGGCCAGTCCATGAACACCGAGGACCTGGAGGTCATCGGGGCGGCGGGGGAGAAGCTGCTGCAGCTGGCCCCCAACGTCCGGGTGATCCAGGACGACAACACCCAGAACACCCTGCTCAGCGGGGAGGCCTCCGTGGCCTTCCTGTACACCTCTCAGGTGACCACGGCCCTGGCGGAGAACCCGGAGCTGAAGGTGGTCTATCCCGAGGAGGGCCTGGGCTTCGGCATCATGGCGGGCTTTGTGCCCAGCCGGGCGCCCCACCCCAAGGCGGCCCACGCTTTTTTGGACTACATTCTGCGGCCGGAGGTCTCCAAGGCCTGCTTTGAGTGGCTGGGCTACTACTGCACCACCGGCGCGGCGGACAGCATCACAGACCCGTCCCTGGTGGTACCGGAGTCTGTAAACGCCGGCGAGATCATCCAGAACGTCTCGGTAGAGGCGGACGAGGCTTTGAACAAGAACTGGATCGAGTTCAAGGCAGCCTGCGGGCAGTAACACAACCCGGGCGGCACCAGCCGCCCGGGTTTCGCTTGGCACCCCGGGATCTGTATGCCCCGTAGGGGCGGATGCCCACATCCGCCCTAAGGCCGCCGCTACCGCCGGGGTGCCGGGATATGTATGCACCTCCCGTAGGGGCGGATGCCCACATCCGCCCTAAGGCCGCCCGCTACCACCGGGGTGCCGGGATATGTATGCATCCCCCGTAGGGGCGGATGCCCACATCCGCCCTAAGGCCGCCCGCTACCGCCGGGGTGCCGGGATATGTATGCACCTCCCGTAGGGGCGGATGCCTTTCATCTGCCCTAACGCCGCCCGCCACCACCGGGGCTGCTGATTGTGTACACGCTCTTCCGTAGCGGCCGCTCAGTGAGCGGCCATAAAAGGTCACCCATACCACCGGG
>DFIE01000184.1 GCA_002372735.1 Clostridiales bacterium UBA3705 | reverse complement strand
CAACATCCAGTGGTGCAAGGACACCAAGGGCGTGGGCGTGGACCGGGACGGCGCCTTTGCAGAGTATGTGTGCATCCCCGAAACCAACGTGATCCTCATTGACGAGAGTCTGCCCGAGGACGTGGTGGCCTTCTTTGACGCCTTCGGCAACGCCACCCACACCGCCCTGATGTTCGATCTCATCGGCGAGGACGTGCTCATCACCGGCGCGGGCCCCATCGGCATCATTGCCGCGGGAATCTGCAAGTTTGCCGGCGCCCGCCGGGTCATCATCACCGACATCAACGACTATCGCCTGGAGCTGGCCCGTAAAATGGGGGTGGACGCCGCGGTGAACACCGCCAAGGAGGATCTGCCCCGGATCATGAAGGAGCAGAAGCTCACCGAGGGCTTTGACGTGGGCCTGGAGATGTCCGGCAGCGAGGCGGCGCTGAAGCAGATGATCCACGCCATGCGCAACGGCGGCAAGATCTCTCTGCTGGGCATCGGCAACCGGCCCATCAGCCTGGACATGAACACCGTTATCACCAAGGGCCTGACGCTCCAGGGCATCTACGGCCGCAAGATGGACAACTGGCACCAGATGTCCTACATGGTCCAGGGCGGCCTGGACCTGACCCCTGTGATCACCCACCGCTTCCACTATACCGACTTTGAGAAGGGCTTTGCGGCCATGAACTCCGGCAAGTCCGGCAAGGTCATTTTGGACTGGACCACCAAAAAGTGAAGCACGAAACGTGAAAAATAGATCATTGATGTGTTTTTCAGATTTCCATCTGAAAAGGAATCAAATTGGAGGTTAAACGATATGAAATCTGCTTACGCTGCGTTTGAAGCCGAACTGAACGCCATCCGGGAGGCCGGCACCTGGCGGGAGGAGCGCATCATCACCACCCCCCAGTATTCCCGCATTGACACCACCCAGGCCAAGGGTGTGGTCAACTTCTGCGCCAACAACTACCTGGGCCTGTCCACCCACCCTGCGCTGATGCAGGCGGCCAAGGACAGCTATGACCGCTGGGGCTTCGGCCTGAGCTCCGTCCGGTTCATCTGCGGCACCCAGGAGATCCACAAGGAGCTGGAGCGCCGCATCGCCAACTTTGTGGGCACGGATGACGCCATTCTCTACTCCTCCTGCTTTGACGCCAACGGCGGCCTGTTTGAAACCCTCCTGGGGCCCGAGGACGCCATCATCTCCGACGAGCTGAACCACGCCTCCATCATTGACGGCGTCCGCCTGTGCAAGGCCAAGCGCTACCGCTACAAGAACAACAACATGGACGACCTGCGCCAAAAGCTGGCCGACGCCCGGGCCACCGGCTGCAAAAAGATTATGATTGCCACCGACGGCGTCTTCTCCATGGACGGCTACATTGCCAATCTGCCCGCCATCTGCGACCTGGCCGACGAGTTTGACGCCCTGGTCATGGTGGACGACAGCCACGCCGTGGGCTTTATGGGCGACCATGGCCGGGGCACCGCGGAGTACTGCGGGGTCATGGGCCGGGTAGACATCATCACCGGCACCTTCGGCAAGGCCCTGGGCGGCGCCTCCGGCGGCTACACCGCGGCCCGGCAGCCCATTGTGGACCTGCTGCGGCAGAAGAGCCGGCCCTATCTGTTCTCCAACACCGTGGCCCCGGCCATCTGCGCCGCCACGCTGAAGACCATTGACCTGCTGGAGACCTCCACCGAGCTGCGCGACCGGGTCCATGCCAATGCCCGGTACTTCCGCGCCGAGATGGAGAAGCTGGGCTTTGACCTGCTGCCCGGCGAGCATCCCATTGTGCCCGTGATGCTCTATGATCCCCGGGTGGCCCACGAGTTTGCCAACCGGATGCTGCAAAAGGGCGTCTACGTGGTGGCCTTCTGCTACCCGGTGGTGCCCAAGGGCAAGGACCGCATCCGCACCCAGCTCTCCGCCGGCCACACCAAGGAGGACATTGACTTTGTGGTCAAGTGCTTCGGCGAGGTCAAGCAGGAGATGGGCCTGTAATTCCAAACGCGCCAAAGGGACGGTCTGCGGACCGTCCCTTTTTCCGCCCCGGGGAAATTGACAAGACCCCCGGCCTGGTGTATAATAAGCTGTAATCCCACCGCTTGCCGGCGGCCGGGGGCAGTGTCCCGCAGCGCCGGCGCATTTCAAAAGAGAGCGAGATACCACTATGAATTCTATGCAGCAAATCATTGCGGAGGTCAAAAAAGCCGTCAAGGGCAAGGACCAGGTGCTGATCTGGATTCTCATGACCATGCTCTGCCAGGGCAACATCCTGCTGGAGGACATCCCCGGCGTGGGCAAAACCACCATTGCCCTGGCCTTCTCCCGGGCATTGGGCCTGTCCTACGGCCGGGTACAGTTCAACCCGGACGTGCTGCCCTCCGACATTACGGGCTACAGCGTGTATGACAAGGCCACCGGCCAGATGGTCTATCAAAACGGCGCCATTTTGTGCAATCTCTTCCTGGCCGACGAGCTGAACCGGGCCACCTCCCGCACCCAGTCTGCGCTGCTGGAGGCCATGGAGGAGGGCCAGGTCACCGTGGACGGAGTTAGCCACCGGCTGCCCAGGCCATTTACCGTCATTGCCACCCAAAACCCCACCGGCGCCGCCGGCACCCAGCTGCTGCCCGATTCCCAGATGGACCGGTTTACCGTCCGGCTCAGCGTGGGCTATCCCAAGGCCAAGGACGAGCGGGACATGGTCCTGGCCCGGCAGGGGGGCGTCAATCCCCTGGAGCAGGTGCGCCAGGTGGTAAGCCGCCAGGACATGGTGGCCATGCAGCAGGCGGTCAGCCAGGTGTACCTGAAGGACACCGTGGTCAATTATATCGTTGCCCTGATCGGGCAGACCCGGCAGCACCCCCAGATTCTCCGGGGGGCCAGCCCCCGGGCCACCCTGGCTGTGGCCGCCATGGCCCGGGCCGCCGCCTATATGAACGGCCGGGACTACGTCCTGCCCGAGGACGTGCAGACGGTCTTTGTGGGCACCGTGGCCCACCGCCTGCTGCTGACCCCCGACGCCCAGAGCCAGGGCGTATCCGAATCCAAGCTGCTCACCGATCTGATGGGCCGGGTCCAGGCCCCCACAGTGTAGGCCATGGGAGTCAACCGACTGCTCTACCTGCTGGCCCTGGCGGCCTGCCTGGTGTTCTACTTTGCCAGTGGGGTCTGGTTCTCCTGGATCCTGCTGGTGGCGGTGGCGGCCCTGCCCTGGCTGAGCCTGCTGCTGTCGCTGCCGGCCATGCTCACCGCCCGGATCCAGCTGGAGGCCCCTGCCCGGGTCACCCAGGGGGAGGACGTGGTGCTCCGCCTGCGGGTCCGGGCCACCCGGCTGCTGCCCCTGGCGGAGGTCCAGGCCAGACTGAATCTGACCACCGCAGACACCGACCGGGACTATCGCTATCTCAGCCGCATCGGCAGGGGAGAGGGCACGCTCAGCCTGCCCACCGCCCACTGCGGCATTCTGGTGCCCCGGCTGGAGCGGTGCCGGATCTATGACTATCTGGGCTTGTTCAAGCTTCGCCGCCCCGCGCCCCAGGCCCAAACGGTGACCATTCTGCCCCGCAGCATCGAGCCGGACCCCAAGCCGGATCTGCACCGCTTTGCCATACAGCAGCTGCGGCCCAAGGCCGGGGGCGGCTTTTCCGAGATCCATGAGCACCGGCCCTATCGCCCCGGCGACCCGGTCAAGGGCATCCACTGGAAGCTCTCTCTGAAGAGCGAGGATCTGATCGTCCGCGAGCCCATGGAGCCCCTGGAGCAGCGCACGGTGCTGGCGGTGCAAAGCCCCAGGACCCCCGCCCAGCGGGACGACGTGCTGGGCCGCCTGCGGTGGATCTCCGCCTGGCTCACCCAGCGGGGCCACCGCCACGAGATTCTCTGGATGGGCCCGGGGGGCCTGTGCCAGGCCCTGGTCACCGGGGAGGCAGAGGGCGAATCTGCCCTGGTACGGCTGTGCGCCTGTACCCTGCAGGAGCCCAACCTGGTGCTGGAGGGCATCGGCGCCGTGGACTGGGCCTATCTCATTGAGCCGGAGGGAGGGAATGCCGGGTGAAAAAGCAGCTGCCATTGTATGCCCTGGACGTGCTGCTGGTGGCCGTGGGCTGTGGGGCAGCCCTGGCCTGCCTGTGCACGGCCTTCTCCCTCACCCTGCCGGGCCCGGTGCTGCTCTGGGCAGTGGTGGGGGCAGCGGTCTTCTGCCTGCTGTTCCGGCTGCCCCGGGGCTGGCTGTGGGGCTGCGCCGGCCTGCTGCTGGTGGTGCTGGCGGCCCTGTGGCAGCACACCCCGGTGTTTGCCAGCCTGCGGCAGCTGGCGGCCCGGCTGATGGACACCTTTATCAAGGGCTATGGCTGGCTGGGAGGCTATTCTATTGACGCCTCCGGCCCGGACGTGGGTCTCACCCCCGCCCTGACCCTGCTGGTTCTGGGCCAAACCTGGCTCTCCGCCCTGAGCCTTGCCCAATGGAAGCGGGCCGGGGGCGCAGTGGCGGCCATGGTGCTGGGGGTGGCCCCCTGCTTTGTGCTCACCGATACCCCGCCTGCGGTGCCGGCCCTGGTGGTGGTGATGATCTGCGCCCTGAGCCTGATCCTCACCCAGTCCATCCGCCGCCGGGACCTGCGGGAGACCGACGTGGGCCTGCTCTGGGCAGGGGCCGCGGCCACGGCCCTGCTGGCCCTGCTGTTGGCCCTGTTCCCCTATGACACCTATCAGCCTCCCCTGCGCTGGGAGGATCTGACCCAGCAGATGGACCAGATCAACCAGCAGCTGGACAACCGCTCCAACCGGCAGGCGGGGCTCAGCGGCAACCCCCAGCGGGTGGAGCTGACCAAGCTGCCCCGGCTGCCGGAGGTGCGCACCACGGTGCTCACCCTGACGGCCTCCCAGTCCGGCAGCCTCTATCTCCGGGGGGCGGTGTACACCGGCTTTGACGGCGACAGCTGGATCATGGAGACCCAGGGCGACTGGCCCGCAGAGGTGCTCTTCCCCCTGTCAGAGGGCCAGCCGGACCTGGACTTTACCATTGAGACCACCGGCCGGGAGCGGGTGATTTACACCCCCTACTACACCCAGACCATTCCCCAGGACGCCACCTGCGCCGGAGATGCCTGCCTGGAAAACACCGGGCGCCTGCAAAGCTACACGCTCCGGGCGGCCTCCCGCTTCCCCGGGGGGACGGCGGACCCGGACTACGCGGCCTACGTGGCCCAGCACGATCTTTACCTGCCCGAGACCACCCGGCAGGGGGTGCTGGCCTGGTGGCAGGCCCACGGCGCTGGGGGCGATGCAGACCCCGAGACTGTGGTGCAGGCGGTGTCTCAGGCCGCTGCCTACAGCCGGGACCCGGGCAGACCCCCCGCCGGGGCGGACTTCTGCACCTGGTTTTTGACAGACGCCGGGGAGGGCTACTGCGTCCACTTTGCCAGCGCGGCCACGGCCCTGCTCCGGGCCCTGGGCTATCCTGCCCGGTATGCGGTGGGCTATGTGTGCGATGCCCGGGCAGGGGAGCCGGTGGAGGTCTCTCCCATCCACGCCCACGCCTGGGTAGAGGTGTTCCAAAACGGGGCCTGGCAACCCCTGGAGGCCACCCCACAGGATGCCACAGAATTCACCGGGGTGGTGCCGGAGCTCCACCCTGTAGAGAGCGCCCAGTCCACCACCGAAACCGTGCCGGTCACCGTGGACAACCCCGAGGCCTCAGAGACCCGCTTTGTCCCCGAGACCACCCAGGCCCCTGAAACGATCCCCGTGGGCACCGGCCAGCTGGACCCCTCCGCCACCGAGGCGGAGCAGGGGTACAGCCCCACCCCCACCCCGTCTCTGCCCCGGTGGCTGTGGGTGTTCCCGGCCCTGGCGGCCCTGGTGGGGCTGGTGCTGCTGCGGCGGCTGCTGGTGCTGCGCCGGTTTGACCGCCGCCTGGCGGCGGCCCGGCCCAACGGCAGGATCCGCCTGCTCTGGCGCAGCTGCGTACACCTGGCCCGGCTGGCGGGGCAGGACCTGCCCCCGGAGCTGGAGACCGTCGCCAAGCGGGCGGCCTTCAGCCAGCATGAGAGCAGTGCCGAGGAGGTGGACCTGCTGCTGCAGCACAGGGCCCGTCTGCAGACCGTGCTGCGCCGCAGCAAGCTGTACAAGCGACTTTATTATCAATTCATCCTTGCGGTGATTTAAAAGGAGGCAGCTATGAACCGTACTCTTTTTGCAACCCTGGAGGGCAGGCCCGTCACCCAATACACCCTCACCGCCGGCAATCTGACCTGTGAGATCCTGGATTTCGGCGGCATCATCCGCAGCCTGCGGGTGCCCGACCGGCAGGGCCGGCCGGTGGACGTGGTGCTGGGCTTTGACACCCTGCAGCAGTACCTGGACCACACCTGCTATTTCGGCGCCATGATCGGCCCCTTTGCCAACCGGATCGGCGGCGCCAGCTTCCCCCTGGGCGGGGGGCTTGTGACCCTGCCCGCCAACGAGGGGGCCAACAGTCTCCACAGCGGCCCGCTGGGCTTTGATCGCCGCCTCTTCACCCCGGTGGCGCAGACGGAGGACACCCTTCGCCTGGCCATCGACTGGCCCGACGGCGACAGCGGCTTCCCCGGCCCCATCCACGCGGAGATCACATATCTGCTCACCCCGGCGGGGCTGGAGCTCCGGTATGAGGCCCGCTCCGCCCGGGACACTGTGGTGAATCTCACCAACCACAGCTATTTCAATCTCTCCGGCCACGATGCCGGCCCGGTGACGGACCAGTGGATCTGCCTGGCGGCGGATCACTTCACCCCCACCGACGCCCACTCCATCCCCACCGGTGAGCTCCGCCCCGTGGAGGGCACCCCCATGGATCTGCGCCGGCCCCTGCCCATCGGCCAGCGGATCGACGAGGACGACCTGCAGCTGCGCCAGGCCGGCGGCTATGACCACAACTGGGCCGCCGACGGGGCAGGCACCCTGCGTCCCATTGCCCGGGCAGGCAGCCCCCGCACCGGCATCACTCTGACCTGTCTCACCGACCAGCCCGGGGTGCAGTTCTACTCCGGCAACTATGTGCCCCAGGGCCTTGCGGGCAAGGACGGGGCGGTGTACGGCCGGCGCCACGGCTTCTGCCTGGAGACCCAGACCTATCCAGATGCCCCCAACCACCCGGACTTCCCCAGCGCCCTGCTCCGGGCGGGAGAGACCTACCGCCGCACCACTTCCTACCGCTTTGCCGCGGAATAATCGGAGGGGAGACAGCGATCATGGGCTATGACGAGGTACAACAGGCTGCTTCCTGGCTGCAAAGCCGGACCCAAAAGCGGCCCACCGCCGCGGTGATCCTGGGCAGCGGCCTGGGCTCTGTGGTGGACGCCATGGAGGACAAGGAGGTCTTTGCCTACGCGGACATCCCCGGCTTCCCCAAAACCCAGCTCAAGGGCCACGCCGGCCGGCTGATTCTGGGCCGGATCGGCGGGCAGACCGTGGCGGCCATGCAGGGTCGGTTCCACTACTATGAGGGCCTGGGGATGCAGGCCGTCACCTTTCCCATCTACGTCCTGCGGGCGCTGGGGGTGGAACGGCTGATTGTGACCAACGCCTGCGGCGGCATCAACCGGGACTTTGTCCCCGGGGATCTGATGCTGATCACCGACCATCTCAATCTCACCGGCCTGAACCCCCTGATCGGGGAGAACGACGACCGGCTGGGCCCCCGCTTCCCGGACATGACCGAGGCCTATTCCCGCCGGCTCCTGGCCCTGGCGGAGCAGACCGCCGGCGAGCTGGGGCTGGAATGCCGCCGGGGGGTGTACGCCTTCTTCACCGGCCCCTGCTTTGAGACCGCAGCGGAGATCCGCGCCCTGGCCGTGCTGGGGGCGGACGCCGTGGGCATGTCCACCGTGCCGGAGGTGGTGGTGGCCAACTACCTGGGCATGGAGGTGTTGGGCGTGGCCTGCATCACCAACATGGCCACCGGCATCGCCCCAGAGAAGCACAGCCACGAGGCAGTGCTGGAGATTGCCAACCGCAGCGCCGCCCGCCTGGCGGAGCTGCTGTGCAGGCTCCTGGCCAAATAAACACAGAAAAAAACCCGGGGCACCCTTCCAACACAGAGGGTGCCCCGGGTTTTTTGCGCCGCTGGGCCGGCGCGTGCAGCGCGTCTCGGGGTTAGGCAAATCTGGCCAGCACGGCGGGGGTGCCGTCGGCCTTGACCAGGGCAAAATCGTGAACCTGGCCCGTGCGGTGGAGGAGGGTGAGCACCT
This sequence comes from Clostridiales bacterium UBA3705, assembly GCA_002372735.1. Next base: position 9,640 of record DFIE01000184.1, on the reverse strand, counting down.
CCCCCTCAAAGCAGGGGACCCGGAAGATCAGCTCCACCCGGTCCTGGGGCAGGTCCTTGCGCCGGGCAGTGGACAGCAGACCCAGCATGGCCCGCAGGTAGGCCACGTTGTTCATGTGGCCGCCCAGATCGATGTCGGTGGAGCAGACCCGGTAGCTGCCCACGGTCTCCGCCTGGGAGAAATCCGGGTCCAGCCGGTCAAAGGGGGTGGGGTCCTGGCTCTGGGGGGCCAGCTCCAGCTCCGGGGAGAAGATCCCCTGCATGGGGGCCAGGCGGCCGGTTTGGGTATTCATCACGGCCCACTCGGTCTTGCCCCGGGCCAGCAGCTCCCGGCCGGCATACAGGGCGTAGTCCCGCAGGGCCCGCACCCGCTCCGGGCGGATGGGCCTGGTGACCAGGCGGACCTCCTCCATCATGACCGGCCGGCGGAAGAACTCCATCCGGGTCTTCACCGTCAGCCAGAACAGGCCCCGCTGCTGCATCTCCGCCGCGCCCACCCCCAGAAGCTGGGCGTGGGCGGTGGCAATGTCCATGCACAGGCCAAAGGTGCCGTCCACAGACAGCCGGGCCTCCCAGTCACACAGGCTGGGCAGCACGGTGTGCCGCATCTCATAACTCGCTTCCATGTGATTGTTCCTTTCTATCTTGTAATGCCGTCCAGGCCCTGGGTGTCGGCAAACTGGATGGTCAGCCGGTTGGGCAGGCACACGATGGGGGCCCCGGCGTTTTTCGCCCCGCAGCGGACGCAGTCCTGATCCGGGCAGCTGGCCCCGGTGACAGACACCCTGCCCCCGGCCACGGTGATCTCGTTGTAGCCCCCGGCGTACTCCACCCGCAGGGTCTGGTCGGTGTCCAGGTCCAGCACGGCCACCAGCTGGCCGTCGGAGAGGACCCGGGCGCTCTTTGCCGGGGTGGAGAGCAGATGCTGGGCCAGCACCGCCAGGCACAGCACCAAAAACACCCCGCCCAAAATCAGGATCCAGGTTTTGGTCTTCATCGTGCCGCCACCGTAAAGCTGCAGTTGGAAACCGCCTGGGCCAGGCCCTGGGTCACGGTGACGTTGCCCTCCCGGTCAATGAACACCGCTTCAAAGTCCTCTGCCTGCCGCCACAGGGCCAGGGCGTCCTCCAGCCCCAGCACAAACAGGGCGGTGGCCAGGCCGTCGGCCTCCACGCCGGAATCGCACACCACGGTGACCGAGCGCAGATCCCCCTGTACCGGGCTGGCGGTTTTGGGGTCCAGAATGTGGCAATACCGCACACCCTCGTACTCAAAATACCGCTGGTAGTCTCCCGAGGTGACCACCGCCCGGCTGCCCTCCAGGCTCAGGGTGACCTGGTAGCGCTCCGGGCTTTGCGGGTCGGCAATGCCGATGGTCCAGGGGCTCCGGTCCGGTTTGGTTCCCACGGTCTGGATGTTGCCGCCCAGGGAGAGGATGGCGGCGCAGCCCTGCTCCTCCAGAATGGCCCGGCACAGGTCTGCGGCGTAGCCCTTGGCCAGGGCGCCGAAGTCCAGCTGGGTGTCCGGGGCCAGGGTGATCCGGTCTGCGTCCAGGGTGACCCGGTCCAGACCGATCTGGCCCAGCACCTGGTCCAGCTCATCCTGGGTCGGCACCCGGTAGCTCTCCCCGGTAAAGCCCCACAGCCGTACCGCCGGGCAGACGGTGGGGTCCACGGCCCCGCCGGTGCGGTCGTACAGGGCCTTGGCAGCCTGGCACAGGGCCAGCAGGTGGGGGTCGTCACTCTCCAGCTGGGTGTTCAGCCGGTACAGGGCGCCGCTGCCTGCCGTGGCAGAGAGCTCTGCGTCCAGCTCCAGCAGCTGCTGCTGCAGCTGCTGGGAAACCCGGCCGTCCCGGTCGCCATAGACCCGCAGACTCATCTCAGTGTCCATGGCAAAGAGCACCGTGTCCACCGGGGCCGGGGCGGCGCAGGCGCACAGACCCAGGCACAGGGCCAGCAGCAGGGCAATGCATCGTTTCATAGCTTCCTCCTGTGAATAAACAGGGGGGGACGTCCCGTCCCCCCCGAAGCGTTTGATTTAGTAGACAATGACGGTGGTGCCCACAGGGCAGTTGTAGTAGATGAACTGGCAGCCCGCGTCCGGCATACGGATACAGCCGTGGGAAACCGGCCGGCCCATGGTGGCGTCCACAAAATAGTTGCCGTCATAGGCCTTCAGCATGGAGTGGAAGGCCCGGCCGTCGTTGTCAAAGTCTGACACATGGCTGACGTAGAAGCCGTCGTACTCCCACCGGGAGGCCTTGTACAGGATCCTGGTGTCCTGCACCTTGGTGGGGCGGTTGTTGGCGCCGGAGGCACACTGGTAGGTGCGGTACAGGGTCCAGTTGCCCTTGGACCCGGTGAAGATGTTCACCCGCTGGGTCCACAGGCTGATCCAGATCAGATACCGGCTGGAGGAGCCCAGCTTTTTCACCTGGTTCACGTAGGCCTCTTTCACCGGGGTGGAGTAGTCCCAGGTGACGTAGAACTTCATGTAGCCCTCGCTCACCGGGGTCATGTCGGCCTCTCTGATCCAGCCGGTGACGCCGTCCTTGGTGCGGACGTAGTCCACGCTCACGCCCTGATCCCGCCGGATATAGGTGATATAATAGACCAAGTCGCCCTTGTTCAGCGTCCGGCGGTAGCCGGTGAGCCCGCTGTTGGCGTAGAGATTGGTGGTTTTGTTGATGACGCCCATGACGTTCTGGGTGCGGACGTTCAGGGCCTGGGCGTAGTAGTCGGGCAGGAATTCGTAGTCCAGGAAGAAGGTCTTGACCTGATCCTCCCACCGGACCCGCACCGCCAGAGAGATCTTGTTGCCCTCTTTTGCATAAGCGGACAGATCCACATAGTGGGTGGTGGAAGCGCCCTCGGTGAGATGGAACTTGGGCTGTGCCTCAATGATGTTGCCGTTCATATACCAGTACAGCTCCACATCCCGGTCCACAGGGATATTGCTGAACTGGAAGGAGGCGGTGATGGTGGGAGCGGTGACCTTCAGCTTGCCGCTGTCGGTCTGCTTGCCGTTCAGATAGGTGATGCCGTAGTCAATCTCGTTGTAGGTGGTCCAGCCCGGGCAGGTGTTGGTGCCGCCGGGGGCCCGCTGGTGGATCACATTGACCCATCCGGAACCGGAGGTCTTGGTGTCGGCAGCGTTTTGAATCAGGTTGGACACCTCACCGTGGACGATCAGCTCACAGCCCTGGGCGTAAAGGGCAACCTCATCGGCCGTGACACCCTTTTGCAAGGTGACGGGGCCGGACCAGGCGGCAATCCGGGGCACGCTGCCGGATGCAATCTCCAGGCTCTCACTGTTCTCCACGGTCTTTACGCCGGCCAGATTCTTCAGCATGGCGGGCCGCAGCAGCACCAGGGTGCCGATGCTGCAGCCGTCAAAGTCCAGCTCCACCGGGCCGTAGCCCTGGATCACCAGCCGGCCTGTCACAGTGATATGGTCCAGCTTGATCTGTCCTGCCTCGTTGGAGAGCAGCAGGTTGCCCTGCACCGTGGTGCCGGCGGGGATCTCGTCGGCGTGAAGGGCAAAGTCGCCGTCGACCTGGGCGGGGATGGTGCCGTCAATGTCCTGGGCAAAGTTATAGAACACCTGGGCCAGCTCCTGCCGGGTGATGTAGCCGCGTGGATTCAGCTTGCCGTTGCTGCCGTGGATAAAGTCCCCCTGGGCCAGGGCGGAGATGGAGGGCACCGCGTAGTCGCTGATTTGCAGCCAGTCGGTGAAGCCCAAAATGCCGGCCCGGGTGTTGGTGTTCACGCCAAAGATACGGGCCATAAGCACAAAGGCCTGCTCTCTGGTCAGCCGGGCTGTGGGGCTCATGGTGGAGCTGCTGGTGCCGTTGACGATTTTTAGGGCGGCGGCCCGGGCAATGGGGTCGTGGAACCAGACCCCCTCCGGCACGTCGGTGTAGGCGCTGATGTCCGCGGTGGTCTGGGTGTCCAGCATCCGCATAATCATGGTGATGGCCTCGGCCCGGGTGGTGTAGTCCCCGGGGCAGAGCCCGGCGTTGCCCTTGCCGTTCAGCAGACCGGTCCGCAGGGCAAACAGCAGGGCCGGCCGGGCCCAGTTGTTGGGCACGTCGTAGGCCGCAATCAGCTCCTCGTCGGTCATCTCCCGGGCGGGCTTGGGCGCGGGCTCGGTCTGCACGGGCTCGGTCTGCACGGGCTCGGTCTCCACGGGCTCGGTCTCGACGGGTTCGGTCTCCACGGGTTCGGTCTCCACGGGCTCGGTCTCCGCGGGCTCGGTTTCCACGGGCTCGGGCTCCACAGGCTCGGTCTCCGTGACCTGGGGTTCGGGGGCTGTTGTCTCGGCTGCGGGGTCCTCTGCCAGGGGCTGGGCGTAGACCACGCCTGTCAGCAGCAGAATCACGACCAGCAGCGCCGATACCAGACGCATCAGCTGTGTGGCTCGCTTCATAAGTACACTCCTTCCCGGTCGGAGGCCGACCGCTCTTACGTAAATACTACATTGATTATAGCATCTGCCGCACCGCTTTGCAACAAAAAACACCGGGCGGTTTTTACTTTTTTTCTGCCCCGGGCGGCAGCTTTCTCTTTACAAATCCGGGATTCTGGGGTAAAATGGACCCAGATTTCTTTGGTTGGAGGATTCCCATGAAGCATGTATTGCTGCTCAACGGCAGCCCCCATCCCCGGGGCTGCACCTACACCGCCCTGGAGGAGATCCGCGCCCGGCTGGAGAGCCTTGGCATCAGCGCCGAAATCATCGGCATCGGCACCCGTCCGGTCCGGGGCTGCATTGCCTGCGGCGGCTGCGCCGGCAAGGGGGCCTGCGTCGTTGGCGACGACCCCGCCAACGACATTGCCGAGCATATGGCCCGGGCTGACGGCATCATCATCGGCACCCCTGTGTACTATGCCGGGCCCAACGGCGCCCTGCTGGCCCTGCTGGACCGGGTGTTCTACTCCCGGGGCCGCGCCCTGCAGGGCAAGCCTGCCGCCGCTGTGGTGAGCTGCCGCCGGGGCGGCGCCAGCGCCAGCTTTGACCGGCTGAACAAGTACTTCACCATCAACAATATGCCCGTGGTGCCCAGCTGCTACTGGAACTCTGTCCACGGCAACACCCCCGACCAGGTCCGCCAGGATCTGGAGGGCCTGCAGGTGATGCGCACCCTGGCGGACAACATGGCCTGGATGCTGGCGTCCCTGGACAGCCGCCCCCTGCCCGTCCGGGAGGAGCGGATCTACACCAATTTTATCCGTTAAGCCCAAAGGGGCACGCTTCTGCGATTGGAAGCGTGCCCCTTTGGGGGTTTACGGCTCAGCCGCACATACGCAGGATTTCCTCCACATCCGCCGGTCGCAGGGTCCGGAAGCCCCGGAGCTCCCCGCCGGCACAGGCCTTTTGGGCCATAAGGGGGTAGTCCTCCGGCCGGATGCCCAGCTCTGACAGGGTGGAGGCCAGGCCCAGGGTGTCGTAGAAGAAGGTCTCCAGCCGCCGGATGCCGTCCAGGGCCGCGGTCTCGGGGTCCAGGGCCGGGTCGGTGCCCATGACGTTCACGGCAAACCGGGCGATTCTGGGGGCGGTCTGCTCGTTCAGGCACCAGCGCAGCCACCTGGGGGTCAGAATGGCCAGGCCCAGGCCGTGGGTGATGTCATACAGGGCGGAAAGCTCGTGCTCAATGGGGTGGCAGCTCCAGTCCTGGCGCTTGCCCCCGGCCACAAAGCCGTTGATGGCCCAGGAGGAGGCCCACATCAGGTTGGCCCGGGCCTCGTAATCGTCGGGGTGGGCCATGGCCACCGGGGCAAACTTCACCACGGTTTTCAGCAGCCCCTCCATCACGCAGTCCAGGAAGAACAGATCCTCCTCCGGGGTGAAATAGGCCTCAAAGGTGTGACTCATAATGTCCACCGCCCCGCAGGCCGTTTGGTAGGGGCTCACGGAATAGGTGTTGGTGGGGTCCAGGAAGGAGACCTTGGGCAGCACCGGCGGGGCCACCCGGGCCAGCTTATCCCGGGTATCGGGGTTGCTGATGACGCCGGAATTGTCCATCTCCGAGCCTGTGGCCGCCAGGGTCAGTACGGTCACAATGGGCAGGGCCCGGTCGATGGGGGCGTTTTCGGTAAAGAAGTCCCAGGGGTCGGCCTCGGTGCAGGCGCCGGCGGCCATAAACTTGGTGGCGTCAATGGTGGAGCCGCCGCCCACCGCCAGCAGCACGTCAATGCCCTCCTGCTTGCACAGCCAGGCGCCCCGGCGCACAGACTCCACCCGGGGGTTGGGGGCAATGCCGCCCAGTTCGTAAAGGGTCAGGCCCGCCTTGCGGATCTGCTCCGTCACCCGCTGGTAGAGCCCGCTTTTCTTGATGGACCCGCCGCCGTAGGTGAGCAGTACCTTCTTGCCGAACCGGGCCAGCTCCGGCCCCAGGTGCTCCAGCTGGCCGGCGCCGAAATAGACCTTTACCGGGATGTCGTAGACAAAGCTGTTCATAAAGAAAACCTCCCAATCTCTGTTTTTTCGATTGTAGCACACCGGGGCCCTTCTGTCAACGCAAGACACGCTAGAAATACTTCTCTATCTGCCGGGCGCATCCGTCATTTTTCCGGAAAATTCCCCTGAATACCCGCGTTTTTTGATTTTCTACACAAAATCGAAAGAATCATTTTGTGCAGATTGACATTTTCTTTCCCTTGGTAGTATAATATCAAGGTGAAAAACCGGAATTGAAACGAAAACGAATCTGATACAAAGGAGTTATCATCCATGAGAACCATCGGAACCGTTGTTAGAGGCGTACGCGCCCCAATTATCCGCCAGGGCGACGACATCGCCGCCATCACCGCCGAGGCGGTCCGGCAGGCCTGGCAGGAGGCCGGCATCATCCCCAGAGACCGGGATGTGGTGGCCGTCACCGAGTCTGTCGTAGCCAGAAGCCAGGGCAACTACGCCACCGTGGCCCAGATTGCCGCGGACGTCAAGGCCAAAACCGGCGGCGGCACCGTGGGCGTGGCCTTCCCCATCCTCAGCCGCAACCGTTTTTCTCTGCTGCTCAAGGGCATTGCCCGGGCCTGCAAAAAGGTCGTGGTCCTGCTGTCCTATCCCTCTGACGAGGTGGGCAACCACCTGGTGGATCTGGACGCCCTGGATGCTGCCGGCGTGAATCCCTATACCGACGTGCTGACCGTTGCTGACTTCCGCGCCAAGTTCGGCCACATTCTCCACCCCTTCACCGGCGTGGACTATATCGATTTTTACACCGAGCTCATTGAGAGCTGCGGCGCCCAGGCGGAGATCCTGCTGGGCAACCGGGTGCAGACCCTGGTGCCCCTGTGCGACGCGGTAATCACCGCCGACATCCACACCCGCGCCCGCTCCAAGCGGCTGTTGAAGGCCGCTGGCTGCCCGGTGGTTCTGGGCCTGGACGACCTGATGACCGCCCCCGTGGACGAGAGCGGCTACAACGAGACCTACGGTCTGCTGGGCTCCAACAAGGCCACCGAGGAGAGCGTCAAGCTCTTCCCCCGTGACTGCACCCAGGTGGCGGAGCGGATCTCCCGGCTGCTGACCAAGGCCAGCGGCGTCCACATTGAGGCCATGGTCTACGGCGACGGCGCCTTTAAAGACCCCGTGGGCAAGATCTGGGAGCTGGCGGACCCCGTGGTCAGCCCCGGCTACACCGCGGGCCTGGCCGGCACCCCCAACGAGCTGAAGCTGAAGTACCTGGCGGACAACGAATTTGCCGCCCTCTCCGGCGACGAGCTGCGCAAGGCGGTCTCTGACCGAATCCGCGCCAAGACCGGCGAGAGCCTGGTGGGCAACATGGCCGCCCAGGGCACCACCCCCCGGCAGCTGACGGATCTGATCGGCTCTCTGTGCGACCTGACCTCCGGCTCCGGCGACAAGGGCACCCCCATCATTTACATCCAGGGCTATTTTGACAACTACACCAACGAATAAGCCGATCCGCCACCCACGCCCACCACGAAAGGAGACATTATGCTGATTCGCACCCCCAAGGAAGACGTCAAGTACATCCTCTTCAGCCAGGAGCAGATTGCAGACCGGGTCCGGGAGCTGGGCCGGGAGCTGACCGAAAAATTTGACGGCCAGACCCCTCTGATGATCTGCGTGCTGCGCGGCGCCGCCTTCTTCTTCACAGATTTGTGCCGCGCCATGGACGTGAAAATGGACATGGATTTTATCGCCGCCTCCAGCTACTTCAAGGGCACCAAGTCCTCCGGCACGGTGCATCTGCTGAAGGACTCCGGCATCGACATGGAGCACCGCCATGTGGTATTGGTAGAAGACATCATTGACTCCGGCCTGACCCTGGAATACCTGGTCAAGCTCTTTGCCACCCGCAACCCCGCCTCCATCACCACCGTGGCCCTGCTGGACAAGGACGTGGGCAAGCCCGACCGGTTCAATGTGGACTACTACGGCTTTAAGATTCCCAACGAATTTGTGGTGGGCTACGGCCTGGACTACGCGGACTATATGCGCAACCTGCCCTACATCGGCGTGCTCAAGGAAGAGTGCTACGAATAAAACCGGAAAAGGAGATTACCATGCAGGCACTGAAAGACAGAATTCTCACCGAGGGCAAGGTTCTGCCCGGCAACATCATCAAGGTAGACGGCTTTTTGAACCATCGGGTAGACTGCGCCTTTTTGGGCGACCTGGCCGATGAATTCGCCCGGATTTTTGACCTGTCCCAGGTGGATCTGGTCATGACCGCCGAGGCCAGCGGCATTGCCCTGGCTGCGGTGTGCGCTGCCCGCTGGGGCAAGCCCATGCTCTTTGCCAAGAAGGCCAAGTCTGATAACATCGAGGGCGGCCTGTATCAAAGCGAGATCATGTCCTACACCTACAACAAAAAGGTGACTCTGATTGTCTCCAAGCAGTGGCTCACCCCCGGCACCCGGGTGCTGATCGTAGACGACTTTATGGCCCGGGGCGAGGCCATCCGCGGCCTGTGCGAGCTGGTGGAGAAGGCCCAGGCGGAGCTGGTAGGCGTGGGCATTGCGGTGGAAAAGGGCTTCCAGGGCGGCGGCGACCGGCTGCGCAGCATGGGCGTCAACTATCACGCCCTGGCGGTCATTGAAAAGGCAGAGCCCGGCGCCATTGAGTTCCGGCCCGACGACGTTTAACCCGTGGGGCGGCGATGGCCGCAGCCCGGAAAGACCAAATACAGGAGGATATAACGGAATGAATTACAACAGCAATCACAGACCCGAAACCATGCAGCGCATTACCACCCCGGAGCTGGCAAGCGCCTTCATCGACGCGCAGATTGCCGCCCTCCGTGCCCAGATCGGGGACAAGCGGGTGCTGCTGGCTCTGTCCGGCGGAGTGGATTCCTCCGTGGTGGCCGCGCTTCTGATCCGCGCGGTGGGCAAGCAGCTGGTGTGCGTCCACGTCAACCACGGCCTTCTGCGCAAGGGCGAGCCCGAGCAGGTCATCCGGGTGTTCCGGGATGAACTGGGGGCGGAGCTGATCTACGTTGACGCGGTGGACCGTTTCCTGGACGCCCTGGCCGGGGTATCCGACCCGGAGCAGAAGCGGAAGATCATCGGCAAGATCTTCATTGACGTCTTTGCCGAGGAGGCCAGAAAGCTGGACGGCATCGAGTTTTTGGGCCAGGGCACCATTTACCCCGACATTCTGGAGTC
>DFIE01000169.1:17963-19359 GCA_002372735.1 Clostridiales bacterium UBA3705 | reverse complement strand
TCCTGGAGACCTTCCTGGGCGTCATCATGGGCGGCCTGGCCGGCTTCTTCGGCGGCTGGGTAGACAACCTGGTCATGCGTCTGGTGGATATCTTCTACTGCCTGCCCTTCATGCCCATTATGATCATCATCGGCGCACTGATGGACGCCATGCGTATGGACGTGCGCATCCGTCTGTTCGTCATGATGGCGGCCCTGGGCGTTATGGGCTGGGCCGGCATCGCCCGACTGGTCCGCGGCCAGATCCTGTCTCTGCGTGAGCAGGAGTTCATGGTTGCAGCCGAGGCCACCGGCCTACCGATCTCCCGCCGCATTTTCCGGCACCTGGTGCCCAACGTCATGCCGCAGCTGATCGTTTCCGCCACCATGGGCCTGGGCTCCACCATCCTGACCGAGTCCACCCTGTCCTTCCTGGGCCTGGGCGTCAAGCACCCCCTGGCCACCTGGGGCACGATGATCAACTCTGTCTCCAGCGCGGCTGCCATGGAGCAGTACGCATATATCTGGATCCCTGTGGGTCTGCTGATCTGCTTCACCGTTATCGCCTTCAACTTCGTGGGCGACGGTCTGCGTGATGCCTTCGACCCGAAGGGCAAGCGCTAAGGAGGTTGTGGTATGGCGAACAAAGATAAAGTTGAAAACACCTCCCAGGCTCAGGCCCCGGAGGAGAAGTCCAAAAAGACCTCTTATATTTCCGCCCGGGAATCCCGGCGCATCACCCGTTTTAACCGCAAGGTGACCAAGAAGCTGGAGCGCGACCGTGAGATTGCCGGACGGGACCCCGCCCGGTACACCACCAAGATGAAGGACCCCAACAACGTGGTGGAGTTCGACAACGTGTGCACCTACTTCTTCACCGACATCGGCACGGTCAAGGCCGTGGACGGCATCAGCTTTGAGGTGCCCAAGTGCTCCACCGTGGGCGTTGTGGGCGAATCCGGCTGCGGCAAGTCCGTGACCTCTCTGTCCCTGATGCAGCTGCTGCAGCGCCCCTCCGGCCAGACCGTAGGCGGTGAAATCCGGCTGAACATGGGCAACGGCCAGGCCATCAACATTGTCAACACCCCCGTGGACAAGATGCAGGAGCTCCGGGGCAACCAGATCTCCATGATCTTCCAGGAGCCCATGACCGCTCTGAATCCCGTGTTCAAGATCGGCCGCCAGGTCAACGAGGTCATTGAGCTGCACAACCCCGAGATGACCGAGGAAGAGGTCAAGGCCCGCACCATGGAGATGCTGGAGCTGGTCGGCATTGCCAACAAAGAGGGCGTGTACGAGATGTACCCCCACGAGCTCTCCGGCGGTATGCGGCAGAGAATCTGCATCGCCATTGCTCTGGCCTGTTCTCCCGGCCTGATCATCGCCGACGAGCCCACCACGGCTCTGGACGTGACCAT
>DFIE01000169.1:0-17924 GCA_002372735.1 Clostridiales bacterium UBA3705 | reverse complement strand
GGACGTGACCATTCAGGCCCAGATCCTGGACCTGCTCCAGAATCTGAAGGACAAGATCAACTCCTCCATCATGCTCATCACCCACGACCTGGGCGTCGTGGCGGGCATGGCGGACTACGTGGTGGTCATGTACGCCGGCCGTGTCATTGAAAAGGGCACCGCAGACGACATCTTCCATCATCCCGCCCATCCCTATACCATTGGCCTGATGAAGTCCAAGCCTGTGGTCGGCAAAAAGGTGGATGCTCTGTACAACATCCCCGGCGCCGTCCCCAACCCCGTGGATATGCCCAACTACTGCTATTTCCGCGACCGCTGCGAAATGCGCTGCGACCGCTGCCAGGGCAAGTATCCCCCGGAGATCCGGATCAGCGACACCCATATCGTCTCCTGCTACCGCTTCTACGAAGAGGGCCAGGTTCTGGGCTTCCCGAAAACTGTGAATGTGGAGGACTTGCTGCATGAAAACTGATCAGATCCTTTCCCACGACGCGTATTCGGCCCAGCTGTTCAAGGACGCGGAAAAGAATCCGGACAATCTGCTGGTGGTCAAGGGCCTTAAAAAGTACTTCCCCATCAAGTCCAGCTTCTTCAAGATGACCGTGGGCAACGTGAAGGCTGTGGATGGCATCTCCTTTGCCATCAAGCGCGGCACCACCATGGGTCTTGTGGGCGAGTCCGGCTGCGGCAAGTCCACCGTGGGCAGAACCATTCTCCGTCTGCACGAAAAGACCGAGGGTGAGGTTTTCTTCAACGGCCAGGACATCTTCCAGCTCAGCAAGTCTGAATTGCGGGCCATGCGTCCCAACATCCAGATCATCTTCCAGGACCCCTACTCCTCTCTGTCCCCCCGTCTGCCCGTGGGCGAGATCATTGCCGAGGCCGTGCGGGAGCACAACATTGTCCCCGCAGAGGAGCTGGATGATTACATCACCCGTGTCATGGAGGCCTGCGGCCTGGCGGAATACCACAAGGACCGCTACCCCCACGAGTTCTCCGGCGGCCAGCGCCAGCGTATCTGCATCGCCCGCGCCCTGGCCCTGAACCCGGACTTCATCCTCTGCGACGAGCCTGTCTCCGCACTGGACGTGTCCATCCAGGCCCAGATCATCAACCTGCTGCGTGACCTGCAGAAGGAATTCGGCCTGACCTACCTGTTCATCTCCCACGATCTGTCCGTGGTGGAGCACATCTCCGACACCGTGGGCGTCATGTACCTGGGCAACCTGGTGGAGTTCTCCGAAACCGCGAAGATTTTCGACAAGCCGCTGCACCCCTACACCAAGGCTCTGTTCTCCGCCATCCCGGTACCCGATCCCGACTATAAGATGAACCGGATCATCCTGGAGGGCAGCATCCCCTCTCCCGCCAATCCCCCTGCCGGCTGCAAGTTCCACACCCGCTGCCGTGAGTGCATGGAGGTCTGCAAGTATGTCCAGCCCGACTTTGACGAAGTGGAGCCCGGTCATTACTGTGCCTGCCACCTGTACAACGATCCCCAGCGGAACGCGGAGCTTCTGCACCTGATGGAGGAGCGCAAGCGGGCCGAGGCGGAGGCCGCCGAAAAGGGCAAGAAGAAATAAGAATACTCCGTCCAGGGGGCTGCATCCGTGGATGCAGCCCCCAAAAGATTCTAGGAGGTGATTGCCATGGCAAGACGCAAGCAGTATGACGACGATGACGGCCGCTCCTTTACCAATATGAACGTGGAGGGCATGCCCTGGTACGTCAAGGCCGCGGACCAGTCCGGGAACGCAAGCAGCGGGGCAGACCCTGTCAAGCTGACCAAGCAGGAGCGCCGCGCCTTTATGCGGGGCGTAATGGCCGCCATGCTGGTGGTGGCCGGGATTTTCTTTGTGGTCTTTTTTGTGCTGATCCTGGTGTTGTACCTGATCTTTTTAAAGAAAAACGGAGCATAAAATTACGGCGCGCGGACTTGCAATCCGGGCGCCGTAATGCTACAATGCAAACAGAGGGTGCGCTGCGCCCGGGTCGGTCCGAACCCCCACCCGGGGCCGGGCGCAGGCCCGCTGACAAGCGCAACACTGCACAAGGAACAAAGAAAGGAGAACTGTTATGGGATTATTCGATAAGAAATACTGTGACGTCTGCGGAGAGAAGATCGGCCTGCTGGGCAACCGGAAGCTGGACGACGGAAATCTCTGCAAAAACTGCGCCGCCAAGCTCTCCCCCTTCTTCTCCGAGCGTCGGCATTCCAGTGTAGAGGAGATCAAGCAGCAGCTGGCATACCGGGAGCAAAACCGGCAGGCGGTGGCGGACTTCCGCTGCAGCAAGGTGCTGGGGAACCGGACCAAGGTCTACCTGGATGAGCAAAACCGCAGGTTTATGGTCACCCGGGCCACTGACCTCCACGCCGCCAACCCGGACGTGATCGAGCTGAGCCAGGTCACCGGCTGCTTCTGCGACGTGCAGGAGCATAAGTCTGAGATATACCGCACCGGCAGCGACGGCAAGCGGGTGTCCTACAACCCGCCCCGGTACGAGTTCAGCTATGAGTTTGAGATGGTGATCCAGGTCAGCAGCCCCTGGTTCTCTGAAATCCGCTTTGAGCTCACCGAGGACCGGCCCGGCTCCCGGCTGTCCATCGCCTACAAGCAGTACGAAAAGCAGGCCAAGGAGCTCCAGGACGCCCTGCTCGCTCCGCCGCCCCAGGCTGCCCCTGCTGCCGCCCCGGCGCAGCCCGCCCCGGCGGCCCACTGGAACTGCCCGGTGTGCGGCACCCTGGACAACAGCTCCAACTTCTGCGAGGGCTGCGGCTCTCCCCGGCCCTGAGGTGACGCCATGGCAGACAATCTGATGGAATACAAATGCCCCCACTGCGGCGGCGTGCTGGAATTTGACAGCGCCAGCCAAAAAATGAAATGTCCCTACTGCGATTCCGCCTTTGACGTAGAGGAGCTCAAGGGGCGGGACCAGGGGCTGGACCAGGCCCCTCCGGCAGAGCAGCCCGGCGCCTGGGCCCAGGGGGAGACTGACCACATGGGGGTGTACACCTGCAAGTCCTGCGGCGGCGAGATCGTGGCGGATAAGACCACCGGCGCCACCCACTGCCCCTTCTGCGGCAACCCGGTGGTGCTCACCGGCCAGTTCTCCGGCGACCTGAAGCCGGACCTGGTGCTGCCCTTCCAGGTGGACAAGAACGCGGCGGTCAGGGGGCTGAAGCAGCACATGAGCGGCAAAAAGCTGCTGCCCCGGCTGTTCTCCAAGGACAGCCACCTCCAGGAGGTCAAGGGCGTGTACGTGCCCGTCTGGCTCTTTGACGCCCAGGTGGAGGCCGATCTGCGCTACAAGGCCACCAAGACCAAAAACTGGAGCGACAACCAGTACCACTATACCGAGACTGAGGAATATCAGGCGGCCCGGGCCGGCACCGTGGCCTATGAGAATCTGCCGGTGGACGGCTCCTCCAAGGTCCCGGCGGACATGCTGGAGGCCCTGGAGCCCTTTGACGTGGCCAAGGCCAAGCCCTTCCAGACCGCCTACCTGTCCGGCTATCTGGCCGACCGGTACGATCTGACCGCCGAGGCGGCCAAGCCCCGGGCGGAGGAGCGGATGCGCCGCAGCGCCGAGGACGCCTTCCGAAGCACCGTGGAGGGCTTCTCCACCGTGGAGACCCAGAGCGCCCGCATCCAGCTGCAGGACAGCCGGGTGCGCTACGCCCTGTATCCGGTGTGGCTGCTGCACACCCGGTGGAAGGACAAGGACTACCAGTTTGCCATGAACGGCCAGTCCGGCAAGTTTGTGGGGGATCTGCCCGTGGACAAGAGCCTGCTGTGGAAGTACCGCGCCATTTACGGCGGCATCATTGCCGCGGTGATCTACGGCGTGGCCTTCCTGGTCAGCCATCTGTAAGGAGGGACGGAAGATGAAGCGAAGCTGTACCGCATTGCTGGTCCTGCTGCTGGCGGGACTGCTGATCCTGCCGGTGTTTGCCCAGACCGCCCCGGTCTTTGCCGACGACACCGGCACCCTGGACGCTGCCGCGGCGGCGGAGGCCCTGACCCGGGCTGCCCGGGGCGGGGACTTCACCGTGGCTGCCGCCGTCACCGGCAACGCCGGCGGGGACGTCCAGGCTGCCGCAGAGAGCTGGTTTGACCTGACCTACGGCCCGAATACCCGGGGCATCCTGCTGTATCTGGACGTGAACGCCCGGGAGTACCGGATCCTGGTCCGGGATGACCCCGAGGCGGAGACCTTCAACCCCAAGGCCCTGCGCTACGTGCAAAAGGCGGTGGAAGCCCGCCTGCGGCAAAACGATTTCCAGGGCGGGGTGGAGGCCTTTGCCGAAAAGGTGGGCGAGCTGCTGGATCTGAAGGCCCAGGGCAAGGTCTACGGCAAGGGGCTGAGCCTGCTGTGGATCCCCGGCGCCCTGCTGGGGGGCTTCCTGCTGGGCGGCCTGCCTGTGGGCGGCATGAAGCGGGAAAACCGTTCCGTGCGCAAGCAGCAGAGCGCCGTGGACTACCTGGTGCCCGGCTCGGTGATCCTCAGCCGCAGCACCCAGCAGTTTGTCAACCGCAAGCAGGACCGCCGCCCGGTAAGCCAGAACAACACCTCTGTCACCAAGGCGGGGTCCAACCAGCAGACCTCTGTGGGCGGCAAATTCTGACACGGCCCGCAGGGAGAAGCGGATTTGGAATGACAGAAAAAGTCCAACATAAATCGGACAAAAAATTGTTGAATTATACAAAAATATTTCAGAAGCGCACTTGGCCTCTTGTAATCTTTTTCCAGATGTGGTATTTTATGAGTAGGTTCCACAGAACCAAATATTTGAATGGAGGGAATATTCTATGAAACGGATTCTTGCCATGATCCTGTGCCTGCTGATGGTAGCGGCCCTGTTTGCCGGCTGCGCCGGTGAGCCCAAGCCTGAGGGCGGCGAGCAGCCTGCTGAAAACGCCGGCAACATCAAGGTAGGCGTCGTGCTCGTGGGCGACGAGAACGAGGGCTATACCCTGGCACACATCAACGGTCTGAAAGAGGCTGCCAAGAACCTGGGTCTCAGCGAAACCGACAACTTCGTGTGGAAGTATGCCATCGGCGAGGACGAGACCTGCAAGACTGCCATTGAAGACTGCATCGATCAGGGCTGCACCCTGGTGTTCACCAACTCCTACGGCCATCAGGACTATGCCAAGCTGGCTGCCGAGCAGAACCCCGAGGTGGAGATCGTTGCCATGACCGGCGACACTGCCAAGGCCTCCGGCCTGCCCAACTTCCACAACGCCTTTACTGAGATCTACGAGGCCCGTTACGCGGCCGGTGTGGTTGCCGGTATGAAGATTGCCGAGCTGGAAGCTGCCGGCGCGCTTACCGACAAGAACTACGACGCCGACGGCAAGGTCAAGGTTGGCTACGTGGGCGCTTATCCCTATGCCGAGGTGGTCTCCGGCTACACTGCGTTCTTCCTGGGCATCAAGAGCGTGTACGAGAACGTCTCCATGGAGGTCCTGTACACCAGCTCCTGGTTTGATATCACCAAGGAAAAGGCTGCCGCCGAGCAGATGATCGGTGACGGCTGCGTCATCATCGGCCAGCACGCCGACTCCACCGGCGCCCCCTCCGCCTGCGAGGCTGCGCTGAACGCCGGCACCACGGTCTACTCCGTGGGCTACAACATTGACATGCTCACCGCTGCGCCCAACGCCGCGCTGACCTCTCCCACCAACGAGTGGGGTGTGTACTACACCTACGCCATCGGCGCCGTGATGAACGGCGAAGAGCTGGCTACCAACTGGGCCGAGGGCTTTGACAAGGACGCCGTCGCCCTGACTCCCCTGGGCCCCAACGTGGCCGAGGGCACCCAGGAGGCTGTGGACAAGGTCATTGCCGAGCTGAAGGCCGGCACTCTGCATCCCTTTGACGTCTCCACCTTCACCGTGGGCGGCCAGCCTGTCACTGAGGCCTTTGCCACCGACACCGACGGCGACTGGGTCAACGACGCCGACAACGCCATCATTGACGGCTACTACAACGAGTCTTACTTCCAGTCTGCGCCTTCCTTCTCTCTGCGGATCGACGGCATTGTGGAGCTGAACTAAGACCTGCACGACATAACCGATTCCTTTACCGGGGCCTGCTCAACGGGCAGGCCCCGGATTTTTCAAACAGGACTGTTCCCCGCGGCCAGGAGGAACGGCCAAACCGGAAAGGATGATTTGCTTGGAAAAAAACGCCATTGAGCTGCGCAACATCACCAAGCGCTTTGGCAAGGTCGTGGCAAACGACAATGTCTCGCTGAACCTGCGGCAGGGCGAAATCCTGGCCCTGCTGGGTGAGAACGGCAGCGGCAAAACCACCCTGATGAATATGCTGGGCGGCATTTATCTGCCCGATGAGGGCAGCATTTACGTTGACGGGGAAGAGGCCAACATCCGCTCCCCCAAGGATTCCTTTACCTACGGTATCGGCATGATCCATCAGCACTTCAAGCTGGTGGACGTGTTCACCGCGGCGGAGAACATCGTCCTGGGTCTCGAGGGCAAGAAGGGCCGTCTGGACAAGGCCTCCATCCGCAAGACTGTCCGGGACATTGCCGACCGCTACGGCTTTGAAATTGACCCGGACCAGAAGGTCTATGATATGTCGGTCTCCCAAAAGCAGACCGTCGAAATCGTCAAGGTCCTCTACCGTGGCGCCAATGTGCTGATTCTGGACGAGCCCACCGCCGTGCTCACCCCCCAGGAGACCGAAAAGCTCTTTGCCGTGATGCGCAACATGAAAAAGGACGGCAAGGCCATTATCATCATCACCCACAAGCTCCACGAGGTGCTGGACGTGTCCGACCGGGTGGCGGTGCTGCGCAAGGGCAAGTACATCGGCGACGTGGAGACCGCCCAGGCCACCCAGCAGTCTTTGACCGACATGATGGTGGGCCGGGCCGTGAGCCTGAACATTGACCGGCCCAAGGCCGAGCAGCTTGTGGAACGTCTGCGGGTGGAAAATCTCACCGTGAAGGACAAGGACGGCGTGAAGAAGCTGGACCGGGTAAGCTTCACCGCCATGGGCGGCGAGATTCTGGGCGTGGCCGGCATTGCGGGCTCCGGCCAGAAGGAGCTGCTGGAGTCCATTGCCGGTATGCAGCCGGTGGAGCCCGGCGCCGCGGTGACCTACATCGCCCCGGACGGCAGCGAGCAGCTGCTCACGGGCATGGATCCCCTGGACATCATCCACGCGGGCATCCTGCTCTCCTTTGTGCCGGAGGACCGGTTCGGCGCGGGCCTGGTGGGCACCATGCCCATCACTGACAACGTCAAGCTCCGGACCTACCGCGACCGCAAGGGCATCCTGGCCGACCAGGCCAAGGCCACAGCCCTGTCCAAAAAAATCGTGGCCGATCTTGAGGTGGTCACCCCGGACGTCAACCGCACGCCCCTGCGCCGGCTCTCCGGCGGCAACGTGCAGAAGGTGCTGGTGGGCCGCGAAATCGCCTCCAACCCCACGGTGCTGATGACTGCCTACGCGGTCCGCGGCCTGGACATCAACACCTCCTACATGATCTACAACCTGCTCACCGAGCAGAAGATGAAGGGCGCCGCGGTGATTTACGTGGGCGAGGATCTGGACGTGCTTTTGGAGCTCTGTGACCGGATCCTGGTGCTCTGCGGCGGCCAGATCAGCGGCATTGTAGACGCCAAGACCACCACCAAAGAAGAAATCGGTCTGCTGATGACCCAATTCAGAAGGGAGGAAGAAGCATGATCCGTATCTCCAAACGGGCGGGCATCTCCACATGGCTCTCTGTGCTGATCCGCGTCATCGCGGTGGCGGCGGCCCTGCTGCTGTGCCTGCTGCTCACATTCCTGTTTACCGGCAGGGCGCCCGGCCGGGTCATCAGCGAGATGATCGGCGGCTCCTTCGGTACCTCCAAGCGGCTGTGGGAGTTCCTGCAGCGGACCATGCTGCTGGCCTGTATTGCCGTGGGCCTGGCCCCGGCCTTTAAGATGCACTTCTGGAACGTGGGCGCCGAGGGCCAGATCCTGATCGGCGGCCTGGGCGCGCTGATTCTCATGAAGTTCTGCTGGCGGCTGCCCTCTCTGCTGCTGCTGGTGCTCATGGCGGTGCTGGCGGTGCTGCTGGGCGCGATTTGGGGCATGATCCCCGGCTTCTTCAAGGCCAAGTGGAACGCCAACGAAACCCTGTTCACCCTGATGATGAACTACATTGCCATCCAGATCGTGCTGTACTTCTGCACCATCTGGGAGGGCACCCTGGGCACCGTCAAAATCGGCATTGTCAACGGCAAGGACGGCATGCCCGCCTATCACAAGGGCTGGATCGGTGAGATGTTCACCGGCGGCTTTAACGACAAGGACTTTATGTGGCTGGTGCTGATTGTGCTGGTGGTGGTTGTGGCCATGTGGGCCTACCTGCGCTACACCAAGCAGGGCTATGAGATCACCGTGGTGGGCGACTCCGAAAAGACCGCCCAGTACGCCGGCATCCGGGTGCAGAACGTGTACATCCGCTCCATGGCCATTTCCGGCGGCGTGTGCGGCTTTGCGGGCTTCCTGGCGGTGTCCGCCGTGTCCAGAACCCTGTCTGAGAGCACTGCCGACGGCAGAGGCTTCACTGCCATTATCATTGCCTGGCTTGCCCATACCAACCCCTTCCTGATGGTGGTCTTCTCCGCCCTGTACACCTTTATGGAGCTGGCCGGCAAGCAGATGGCCTCCGCCTTCCAGCTGAACAACTACTACTCCAAGATTCTCACCGGCATTGTGCTGTTCTTCGTCCTGGGCTGTGAGTTCTTCACCAACTACCGGGTCCGTCTGGCCCGCAAGCACAAAGGAGGTGCGGCGAAATGAGCGGCTTCATGAATTTCCTTGCCTCTTTAAGCACCACCCTGACCTTCTCCATCACCTTCGGCACCGTGATCCTCTTCGGCGCCCTGGGTGAGATCCTCACCGAGAAGGGCGGCAACCTGAACCTGGGCGTGCCCGGCATTATGTACATCGGCGCCATTGCCAGTCTGGCGGGCTCTCTCTGGTACCAAAAGCTGGCTTCCGGCGCGGGCTTTGCCCAAAGCCTGGGCGGGGCGTACCCCATCACCTGCGTCATCGTCTGCCTGTTTTTTGCCTTTGCGGCGGCCATGGTGGCGGGCCTGCTCTACGCCTTCCTCACCATCACCCTGCGCACCAACCAGAACGTCACCGGCCTGACGCTGACCATTTTCGGCACCGGCATTGCCAACTACTTCGGCGGCTCTCTCGGCAGCGTGGGCACCGTCCGCGCCGACGTCACCTCTGACGCCGTCCGGGCCTACATCCGCCCCCTGGTGGTAAAGCTGGACGCCCTTACCGGCAACCTGACCATCGGCTCGCTGCTGTTCCACCACGGCTTCATGGTCTATCTGGCCGTTGTCATTGCCATTGTGCTCTGGTTCTTCCTCAAGAAGACCCGCACCGGCCTGTCCCTGCGGGCTGTGGGCGAGAACACCGCCACCGCCGACGCCGCCGGTCTGAACATCAACAAGTACAAGTACCTGTCCACCTGCATCGGCGCCGGCATCTCCGGCCTGGGCGGCTGCTTCTACGTCATGGAGTACATCGACGGCCTGTGGGAGACCAGCGCCACCATTGAGGCCCTGGGCTGGCTGGCTGTGGCCCTGGTCATCTTTGCCACCTGGAAGCCCATCCGCTGCATCTGGGGCGCCTACCTGTTCGGTCTGCTGTCCTGGTTCTATTTCCTGGTGCCCGGCCTGTTCAAGGGCTCGGATAAGATCTTCCAGATGCTGCCCTACATCTTCACCCTGGTGGTGTTGATTCTGGTCTCCCTGCGGCGCAAGCCCGAGGACCAGCCCCCCGCATCCCTGGGCAAGGCCTACTTCCGAGAAGAACGATAGGAAGGAGTACATACCATGGAACAGATGTCTGATCACCTTGCCGGCCTGCGCCGTCGATTGGACGCGGCCATGGGCCGGATCCCCGCGGATCTGGTATTGAAAAACGCGGTGTACGTCAACGTCTTCTCCGGCGAGCTGCTGCGGGGGGACATCGCCATCCAGGGCGACCGGATTGCCGGCATCGGCACCTACCGGGGGCTGGAGGAGCGGGATCTGCAGGGGGCGGTGGTCTGCCCCGGCCTGATCGATGCCCACATCCACCTGGAGTCCAGCCTGGCGACCCCGGCGGAGTTTGTCAAGGCCGTGGTGCCCCACGGCACCACCTGCGTCGTCACCGACCCCCACGAGATCACCAACGTCATGGGCACCGACGGCATTGCGTATATGCTCCAGGCCACCCTGGGCCTGCCCCTGGATGTGTTCTTCATGCTGCCCTCCTGCGTCCCGGCCACCGGCCTGGACGAATCCGGCGCCGAGCTGGACTGGCAGGCCATTGACGGGTTCTACCAAAATCCCAGGGTCCTGGGCCTGGCGGAGATGATGAACGCCTACGGCGTGGTCCATGACGATCCCCAGGTCCTGGCCAAGCTGGCCGCGGCCCAGTGCCACGGCAAGCGGGTGGACGGCCACGCCCCCGGTCTCACCGGGGCGGAGCTGTCCGCCTATGTCGCCGCCGGGGTGGAATCGGACCACGAGTGCTCCGACACCGGCGAGGGCCTGGAAAAGCTCCGTCTGGGCCAGTATATTATGATCCGGGAGGGCACCGCCGCCCGGAATCTGGAGGCCCTGGTCCCCCTGCTCCGGGGCCGCACCGCCGCCCGGTGCCTGCTGTGCACCGACGACAAGCACCCCAGCGACCTGCTGGAAAAGGGGCATCTGGACTACATCCTCCGCCGGGCAGTGGCCTTGGGGGCGGACCCGGTGGCTGCGGTCACTGCCGCCACCCTGAACGCCGCCCAGTATTTCGGCCTGCGGGATCGGGGCGCTGTGGCCCCGGGGTATCTGGCGGATCTCACCGTGGTGGCGGACCTGCAGGACTTCCGGGTGCTGGAGGTCTATAAGGCCGGCAGGCGCTGCTATGACGGCGCCCTGGCCCCCTTTACCCCCCCGGTCATCGACCCGGCGCTGAAGGCCCGGGCGCTGGATACCTTCCACCTGGGCAAGGCGTCAGCCGGGGACTTTGCCCCTGCGGGCAGCCAGGGGGTCATCGGCATGGTGCCCGGGCAGATCGTCTCCACCGACAACGGCCGGGCGGACCATCCGGACCCGGACCGGGACATCCTGCGCATCGCTGTGCTGGAGCGGCACCGGGGTACCGGCCACATCGGCCTGGGGTATCTGCAGGGCTATGGGCTCAAGCGGGGCGCCGTGGCCACCTCCATCTCCCATGACTCTCACAACATCATTGTGGTGGGGGCCAATGCCGAGGACATGGCCGCCGCTGTCAACCGGATTCTGGAGAGCCGGGGCGGCATCGCCGTGGTGGCGGAGGGAGAGGTGCTGGGCAGCGTGGGCCTGGAAATTGCCGGCCTGATGTCTGACACCGACCTGCCGGAGCTGAACCGCCGGCTGGAGCACGCCAAGGCCGCCGCCCACAGCCTGGGCGTGGGCCGGGACATCGACCCCTTTATGACCCTGTCCTTTATGTCCCTGCCGGTAATCCCCGCCCTGCGGCTGACCACCCGGGGCATGGTGGACGTGAGGACCCAGCAGTTTGTGTAAGACTGCCCCACGCGCCGGAAATGGATCAAAAAAAGAGTGCAGCCTCCCTTGCGGGGGCTGCACTCTTTTGCGCCGGATCCGGTCACGGGGCTGCCTCGTCCTCCTGTGCCAGGCTGTCCTGGTACTGATCCAGCAGGGGATAGAGCTCCAGGCTGGGGTCGGGGATCATCTGCACCTGCTCGCCCAGCTCCAGCACCCGGCCGGGGGCTTGGGCTGCGGTCTGCCACAGGGGCAGGCCCGGGCCGTTGGGATCTCCGGTTTTGATATAGTTTACATAATATTGTACAATCATCTCGCTCAGGGCCCGGTCACTCTCGTCGTAGAGGAAGGCATGCCGGTCCAGGTTGCCGTAAAAGTAGGGCAGCTCTCCGGCGTGGTTGCAGCCCAGGCTCCGGTTGTCCTTGTCAAAGTAGTAGGTGTACACGGGCCTGCCCTCCAGCAGCGCGGCCCAGCGGTAGTGGCTGTAGTGGAACCATGCCGCGGAGACCGCCTGGTCATAGGCCCCCTTGGCGGTGCCGCCCGGGTCAATCACATAGCGGTAGGCGGCGTCCTGGGCTCTGGGGGGGACCAGGGCGGCGGCCTGGGCGGCCCACTGGCCGTACAGGGGGCGGAGCTTTTCCACATAGTCGGCCTCGTCCACTGGCACCGTCAGGCTGAACACGTCCGCCTCGTGGGCGTTAAAGCCCTGGAGCAGGGCAGTCTCATGGTTGGCCCCCCGGGCATAGGTTTCCCAGGGCTGCTCGGTAATGGCGTAGCCGTCCACGGTCATGGCGCTGTTGTCACAGCCGGTGTTCACCAGGGTCTCGGCGGGCAGGGCCCGCAGCTGCGCCAGGGTCGGGGCGTTCTGCTCCGCGGGCAGGCCGGCGTTGTCCGCCAGGGCCTGTTCCATGGAGCGGAAGGTGTGATAGGGCACCTTGGCCAGAATCCCGCTGGAGGCGGCCATGGCCCGGGTAAAGAGCCCCTGGCTCAGGGGGGAGACACACAGGGCGTTTACCGAGGAGGCCCCTGCGGACTCGCCTGCCAGGGTCACGTTGTCCGGGTCGCCGCCGAAGGAGCGGATGTTCTCCTGCACCCAGCGCAGGGCCTGGATCTGGTCCAGCAGCCCGTAGTTGCCGGTGGTGCCGTTGGGGGACTCCTCCGCCAGGGCCGGGTTGGCATAGTAGCCAAACACATTGAGCCGGTAGCCGAAGTTGACCACCAGCACTCCGTGCCGGGCCAGGGTCTCGCCGTTGTACTCCCCGTAGGAGGGCTGGCCTGTGGTGAGGGAGCCGCCGTGGACGTAGACCAGCACCGGCAGGTCTGCCCGGTTCCCTGCGGGCTTCCAGATGTTCAGGTACAGGGAGTCCTCGCTCATGGGCTCCAGGGTGTTGCCCCAGAGCTTCGGCCGGAACTTGTGGTACACCGCCAGATCCGCCAGGGAGGTGAACAGGGGAGAGTTCCGCTTCTGCATACTCATGGGGGCAAAGGTGTCGCAGGCCCGGACCCCCTCCCAGGGCAGGGGCGGCTGGGGCTCCTTCCACCGCAGGTCTCCCACCGGGGGCTGGGCATAGGGGATGCCGGCATAGACCTCCACCGCCCCGTCGGCGGTGTACACACCGGTGAGTCTGCCCTGGGCCAGGGTGATCTCTCCGGTCACCTGGGGGTTGGGGTGTGCCACCGCGGGCACAGGCTGCACCCTGGGCCCGCCCAGCCGAAAGGCGAGCCCCAGCACCGCCGCCGCGGCACAAAAGGCCAGCAGCCGCCAGCCGAAGCCCCGGCCGGCCAGCAGCCGCAGCCGCAGCACCGCCCAGGCCGCCAGGGCGCCCAGCCACAGCAGCCAGCCCGGCAGGTTGATCCTGCCCAGCAGAAACAGCGCCCCGCTGAGGGCGGCGGTGAGAATCCATACAATCCAGAACAATACAAGATGCTGCTTTTTCATTGCCCGGTCTCCTCACAAGTTTTTTTCATCGTAGCACAAAGCCCGGGAGAATGCAAGCAGATTGCCGAAAAACTCCACAATCCGGGCCTTGCCGAACGGTGGATTTTCTGATATAATAAACTGAAATACTGTCATTTTGGAGGAACTCCCATGCGAATGAGAAAACGTCCCAATCTGGAGCCCCGTATGGAGGCCTGCGCGGCGGTCTGGATCAAGGACCCCGGGCAGCACCGGGGCAACTGGCGGGCCCTGCTGCCCGGGGCGGAGGCCCTGCGGCTGGAGATCGGCTGCGGCAAGGGCAAGTTTACCGTAGAAACCGCCGCCCTGGAGCCCCATGTGCTCTTTGTGGCGGTGGAGAAGGTCCGGGAGGCCCTGGTCCTGGCCATGGAAAAGGCGGTGGCCATGGGGCTGAAGAACGTGCTCTTTCTGTCGGTGGACGCGGCGGACCTGGAGGAATACTTCGCCCCCGGCGAGGTGGATCTGATCTATCTGAACTTCTGCGATCCCTGGCCCCGCAGCAAGAACGCCAAGCGCCGGCTGACCTATCACACCTTCCTGGCAAAGTACCGCCGGGTGCTGCGGCCGGAGGGGGAGATCCACTTTAAAACTGACAATGAAAAGCTCTTTCAGTGGTCGCTGGAGGAATTTGCCCAGTACGGCTACCCGGTGCAAAACGTCACCGACGATCTGCACCGGGACGGCCCGGTGGGCATCATGACCGGCTACGAGGAAAAATTCTACGCCCTGGGCACCCCCATTCACCGCTGCGAGATTCTGATGCCAATTCAGACAGGGGAGGAGACACCATGAGCACCAAGATCATTCTTGCGGACGACGAGGAGCGGTGGCGCCTGATTGTCCACGATTTTCTTGCCAATGAGGGCTTCACCGTTCTGGAGGCCGCCAACGGCCGTGAGGCGGTGGACCTGCTGCGCCAGCACACCGACGCCGGCCTTGTGATCATCGATATCATGATGCCCGGCATGGACGGGGTGGAGGCCTGCCGGGAGATGCGCAGCTTCTCCCGGGTGCCCATTCTCATTGTCACCGCCCGGGACGACGAGGAGAGCGAAATCCTCTGCTTCCGCTGCGGCGCGGACGACTTTGTCTCCAAGCCGGTGAAGATGCGGGCCTTTATGGCCCGGATCCGGGCGGCGGTGGAGCGCACTGCCCCCCAGCGGGAGCGCCTGGTGGTGGACGAGATTGTGATTGACCTGTTGGGCAAGTCTGTCAGCTGCGGGGGCCAGCCCGTGGCCCTGACGCCCAAGGAGTTTGACCTGCTGCTGTTTTTGGCCCAGAGCCCCAATGTGGTCAAGTCCAGGGAGCAGATCCTCCACGCGGTGTGGAACACGGACTTTTACGGCGACGGCCGCACCGTGGACACCCATGTGAAGAATCTGCGCATGAAGCTGGGCCCCTGCGGGGAGGCCCTGCGCACTGTGCGCAGCCGGGGCTATCTGCTGGAGAAGCGCTGACATGGCCCGGGGGAAGTCCGCCCGGAGCAAGCCCCGGCTGATGCTGCTGCTGTCGCTGCTGACCGGGGCGATCCTGCTGGTCAACGCCCTGCTGCTCAGCTTTTCCTTCCGCTATCTGCTCACCGGGTTTTACTTTAACACCCTGCGCAAGGAGCTGACCCAGGGCCTGGAGACCCTGGAGCGCAACGATTACCAGGCTGCCGCCCTGCCCCAGCTGCACCGCCGGGGCATCCGGGTCATTGTGATCCGGCAGGCGGACCGGAGCCTGGTGTTCAGCGACCTGGAGGAGCTGGATGTGCCCCCTCCAAAGGAGGGGCCGGAGGAGGAGACCGACTCCGACCACCTGCAGCGGGACATCGGCCGCCTGATCCAAGAGGTGGACACCGCCCTGGAGGAGCGGGACGGCAGCCTTTTCTCCACCAACACCGACCGTAACCCCAGCCCCAGGCATTTTCCCCTCTCCAGCCGCTCCATGCTGCTGCTGGGCCGGGAAAACGGTTATTACTACCTGCTCCATCTGCCCATTGAGTCCACCAACACCGCCATCTCATTGGCCTCCCGGTTCGTGCTGATCATCAACCTGATCAGCTGGCTGCTGTCTTTGGGGGGCTTGTACTACTGCACCCGGCTGCTGCTGCGGCCCATGGATGAAATTGTGCAGATCTCCACCCAGGTGGCCCGGCTGGATTTCTCCAGGCGCTGCGGCGAGGCCCACAGCCTGGAAATCAACGAGATGGCCCGCAGCATCAACCAGATGGCCGATCAGCTGCAGAGCAACATCACCCAGCTGCAGCAGAGCAACGACCTGCTCCAGCAGGAGCTGGCCCGGCGCACCCGGCAGCAGCAGCTCACCACCGAGCTGATCGCCAACCTCTCCCACGACCTGAAAACCCCCATCGCTGTGATCTCCGGCTATGCCGAGGGCCTGCTGGAGGGGGTGGCCCAAACCGAGACCCAGCGCCAGCGCTACGTGTCCACCATTGTGGAGGAGAGCGAGCATATGCAGGTGCTGGTGTCGAAGCTGCTGGCCATCTCCCGGGTGGAGAGCGGGGAGATCCCCATCAAGCCCGAGTCCTTTGACCTGGTGCCCCTGGTGGACCAGGTGCTCACCCTCTTCCAGCCCGAAATCCAGCGCCGGCACATCCGGCTGGAGCGGACGCTGCCCCCGGCGCTGCCGGTGTTTACCGACTATGAGAGCATCCGCCAGGTGCTGATCAACTACGTGCAAAACGCGGTGTTCCACCTCAACGGCGGCAATCTGATCCGCCTGTGGTACGAATCCGGGGCGGAGGGCAGCCGCCTGTGCGTGGCCAACTCCTCGGCCCCCATCCCGGCGGAGGAGCTGCCCAAGATCTGGGATAAGCTCTACCGGGGGGATGCCGCCCGCCAGCGCTCCCACGGGGAGGCGGGGCTGGGGCTCAGCATTGTCAAGGGCAATCTGGACCGGCTGGGGTTGGGCTGCGGCTGCGAAAACCTGCCGGACGGGCTGGTCATGTTCTGGCTGGAGCTACCCGAGCCCCCCAAATAGGGGCAAGCGTACCGCCCTTCGTACACCTTTGCCAAAGGGGCAGGGTGGACGGGGGCGGTTTTTTGTATGCTATTTTTGGAAATAGGACTTGACAACAAAAAAAGAAAATAGGGCTTGACAAATCCAATTCTTGGGGGTATCCTATTACACGGACACAACATCTTGTGGTTTGAACACACCGGCAATCCACAAGCTTCCCACAGGTTATCCACATTTCTTTCCACAGGAGGGCCGCAAATGAAGCTGGGCGGACTGCAAAAAATGACGCTGCTGGACTTTCCGGGGCGGGTTGCCTGCACGGTGTTCACCGTGGGCTGCAACTTCCGCTGTCCCTTCTGTCACAACAGCTCCCTGGTGGTCCAGCCGGCGGTGCCGGAGCTCAGCCAGGAGGATTTTTTTGCCTTCCTTTCCAAGCGCCGGGGCCTTTTGGACGGGGTTGCCATCACCGGCGGCGAGCCGCTGCTGCACCCGGACATGCCCGCCCTGCTGGAGGACATCCGGGCCATGGGCTTTGCGGTGAAGCTGGATACCAACGGGGCCTTCCCGGACCGGCTGGGAGAGATCCTGGACCGGGGCCTGGCCGACTATGTGGCCATGGACATCAAAAACAGCCGGGAAAAGTACGAGCTGACTGCCGGTGTATCGGGCATCCTGCCCCAGGTGGAGCAAAGCCTTGCCCTGTTAAAGGCAGGCGCCACCCCCTATGAGCTGCGCACCACCCTGGTGGACGAGCTCCACGAGCCGGAGGATTTTGCCGCCATCGGCCGCTGGATTGCGGGCACCAAGCGGTACTTCATCCAGGGCTTTGTGGATTCCGGCGACATTCTGGCCGGCGGCATGCACGCAGCCTCGCCGGAGAAGGCCAAGGCCTGCCTGCAGGCGGTGCTGCCCTGGGTACCCGGGGCGCAGCTCCGGGGCGTGGATCTCTGAGCCCGAACTGTCCGGAATATGACCCACTTTTCATGATACAATCATCCTGCCAACCTGAAAGAAAGAAGGAGAACGACTATGTACCACGTAGTAAAGCGCACCGATAAGGTGGTAGACTTTGACATCAGCAAGATTACCACGGCCATCAAAAAGGCCTTTGACGCCAAGCAGAAGCAGTACAACGAAGACACCATCGACTTCCTTGCCCTGAAGGTGACTGCCGACTTCCAGAGCAAGATCAAGGACAACAAGATCGCCGTGGAGGACATCCAGGACTCTGTGGAGTCCGTCCTGGGCCGCGCCGGCTACGAGGACGTGGCCAAGGCGTACATTCTCTACCGCCGCCAGCGGGAGAAGCTGCGCAACGTCTCCGCCACCATGCTGGACTATAAGTCCGTGGTGGACCAGTACCTGAAGGTCACCGACTGGCGGGTCAAGGAGAACTCCACCGTCACCTACTCTGTGGGCGGCCTGATCCTGTCCAAC
>DFIE01000077.1 GCA_002372735.1 Clostridiales bacterium UBA3705 | reverse complement strand
CTAACCCGACAACTTCCGGTTTGTCGAATCGGCCTTCTATTGTCCACAGTTATCACGAGCATCGGATCTTGCCCCACACAATCCGAGAGACAAAATCGGCGTGACCGCAATGGTCACGCCGATTCTGCATTCTTTTGAGCCGGTGATTGCCGCCTCAAGCAACTTCCTTATGAAGAGCTGCTTGATGGCAGCGTCCTTTTTCGTTGTGCAGCATTATCCGGCCGGGGTTTCGGCCTCCAGGGTGCAGTCCGTCAGGTGGCAGAAGGTGAACTCTCCCGCCTGGTAGAGCTCAAACACGCCGGAGACTACAATGTCGGAGCCCGGGGCAGGGTAGTCCTCCGGGGCATAGTCGTCGGAGAGGACAAACTCCATGCCCTGCTTGCAGCAGGCGGTGGCGTCGGCAATGATGCAGCCGTAGACCACCCGGTCCGGGGTCTGATAGGTGGCGCAGATGCCCTCCATCCGTACCCGCTTGTCCACGTAATCGTCGGGCTCATTCATCATATTAAAGACCTCGGCATAGATCATGCTGCTGCTGTAGTTCAGCAGATCCACGTCGTAGGCTTCGGTCTCAGCCGGGGCGGTGGCTGCCGCCGTGCCCGTGGGTGAAACGTTTTTTTCCGCCTCCTCCGGGGCGGCGCAGGAGACCAGCAGCAGCAGTGCCAGCAGCAGGGCGGCAAAACCCGCAGATTTGCCCATAAAAATCCCCCCCAAAACGGTGTTTTCTCCCGTTCAGTATAGCACGGGCCGGTAGAAAAGTCAAACCCCGCCGGGACCAAATTCTGAAGCCCGGAAACCGGGGCAAAAACGGCGGTTTCCCGCCGCCGGAACCGGAAAAATGAGCTTGTGCAAACTACACAATTTTACAACTGCAAATTTAAGTATGTATACAAAACTGATTTTTGGGCTGGAAAAAGATTGACTTTACAAAGGCGGAGGCTTAAAATTAAGATGAATAGTAAACGTTTAATATTTGCTATCAAATTACAATTCGTGACAACTGTATCCCATGCGTTTGCTGCCGAAATTGATAGGAAATCAACTTCACTCCAACGGTAACGCTTTTGCTTGTCAGAATGAAAAACGAGGTGATGTGTCGTCAAAAAACGAAGTCCCAAGTCAAACGTCCATTTCATGAATTCTTACAAGAAGGAGAGTGCAACATGAAACTTACCAAACGCATCCTTTCTCTGCTGCTGGTGTTGGCGATGGTGCTGTCCGTACTGCCGCTGACGCTGTTTGCATCTGCCGAGGAAGGTGCCGTCAGCTACGAAGTCGCTGATTCCGTTGCTGCCGGTGACAAGATTGTAGTTGTGGCAAGCTACGAAGATACGTTGTATGCCCTGACCAATGACACCACAACCGTATCCAATGCATTGGCCGGCACTGCTGTTGCTTTAGAGGACAGCAAGCTTAACATTGGAGAAGCGGACGTGGTCTGGGAGGTTGCCGCCGGCTCCGCCGACAACACCTTTGTGCTGAAGAATGCCGCCGGGCAGGCGATCAGCTACAGTGGCAGCGGCACGGGTGTGTCCCTGGCGGACACTGGTGCTGACCTGAAGCTCACTGTGGGCGAGGGCACCTCTGTTCTGGAATATGCGGAGAACGCGACCCGGAATCTGTTCTTCCGGATGAACAACGGCGCTCCGCAGTTCCGGATGTATTCCACCAGCAACCTGACAGCAAGCGGCTACAGCTCTGTGCTCACCATTTTCAAGCAGGTAGAAGACAACGAAGAGCCTGCTGATCCTGTCAATCCTGACAAGCCTGCTGAGGCAAACGTGGCGCCCAAGGCCACTGCGTCCTCTGCCACCTGTGCCACCTGGAACAACGTGGCCGGGGTAAACGATGGCAATGTGCCCGCCCAGTCCGAGGGCAATCAGGCCGGAGCTTACGGCTCCTGGGGCCAGAACAAGGCTTGCGATCCGGAGTATATCACCCTTACCTGGAACACTGAGGTGGAGCTCACCGGCGCCGGCATGTATTTCTGGCATGACAACGGCAAGGATAACCGTTCCGGCATCGACTTCCCGGCTTCCTATACCTTCGAGTATCTGGACGGCGAGGAGTGGAAGGCTGTTGAAAACGCCGAGGGCGCTCTGGTCAACGAGGACGTGATGAACATCACCCTCTTCGACAAGATTACCACCACCGCGATCCGTGTCAACATGACCAAGGAGTCGGCTTCCGACAACAGCTACGGTCTGGGCGTGGCTGAATTCGAGGCCTATGGCCAGCTGCTGGCGCTGGACACTGCTGCGCTGGAAGCTGCCATTGCTTCTGCTGAGGCCATTACCAACCTGGACAACTACACCGACGAGACTGTGGCCGCCCTGACTGAGGCCCTGGCCGCTGCCAAGGCTGTCCTGGAGAAGGAAGACAAGACCCAGGAAGAGATTGACCAGGCTGCCGCTGCCCTTGAGGCCGCCATTGCCGCCCTGGTGATCAAGCCCGTGGACAAGCCCGCCGAGGACAACATCGCGCCCCAGGGCACTGCCTCTGCGGAGTACTGCGCCATCTGGAACAAAGTGGCCGGCGTCAACGACGGTGACATCCCCGCCCAGTCCAACGGCAACCGTGCCTCTGAGTACGGCTCCTGGGGTACCAACAACAACGCCAACCCCGAGCCCATCACCATCACCTTCGCCCAGCCCGCGGTGATTCTGGGCGCCGGTATGTACTTCTGGCATGACGGCACCCTGGCCACCGGCAAGGATGATGAGAGCGGCATTGACTTCCCCGCCTCCTACTCTTTTGAGTATCTGGATGCCGACGGCACCACCTGGAGAAGCGTCACCAATCTGCTGGGCACCGGCACCGAGCGGGACGTGGTCAACTTCTCCGTCTTTGACACCATCCAGACCAGCGCCCTGCAGGTGGTGATGCAGAAGTCCGCCGCCGGCTCCTTCGGCCTGGGCGTTGCGGAGTTTGAAATCTACGGCTACTTCCCCGGCGAGGATTACACCGTCCACTTCACCACGCCCGCGGGCATCGAGGCCCCGGCAGACATGGTCATCAACTCCGGCCCCGGCGCGGTGCTGCCCACTGCCGAAGCCCCCGAGGGCTACACTTTCCTGGGCTGGGTGACAGAGGACTACGACAACGTCACCGCAGCGCCTGCCCAGATTCTCACCGGCAGGTATAAGCCCCAGGCGGATATCACCCTGAAGGCCCTGTACACCTACAGCGTGGCCGATCACGAGCCTGTGGACAGCTATGTGCTTCTCACCAATGCCGCCGATCTGGCTGTGGGCGACGAGATTGTCATCACGGCCAACGGCACCAACAACAACTCCCTGAGCAAGACCCAGAACAGCAACAACCGCGGCGTGGCGGCAGGCACCAAGAGCGCCGACCAGACCACCTTTGAACCCAACGCCAACACCGCCATCCTGACCGTGGGCGAGGGCACTGCGGCCGGCAGCTTCAGCCTGTATGACCCGGCCAACAACGGCTATCTGTACGCGGCCTCCTCCAGGAGCAACTATCTGCGCACCCAGGCCACCCTGAATGCCAACGGCTCCTGGGCCATCACTGTTTCCGGCAACGAGGCAACCCTCACCGCCCAGGGCACCAATACCAGGAATCTGCTGCGCTACAATTCCACCAGTGCCCTGTTTGCCTGCTACGCCACCGGCCAGGAGACCGTGTATATCTACCGCCATGTGGTGGACGACGGCAGCACCGCCTTTTATACCACCCTCATTCACGAAGAGATTTCCGAGCAGCCGGTCACCGTCTACGTGGTGGATCAGACCAACAGCCAGAGCTTCAACGCCTATGTGTATAACAAGGCAGACGACACCAACGACGGCACTGCCTGGCCCGGCCACAGCCTGGAGCTCATCGGACAGGACTTTGAGGGCAACAACTACTACGCCCTCCAGGTGAACGCCGCCCTGTACGACACCGTGATTTTCAACAACGGCACCGCCCAGAACGACGATGCCCACGCCCTGGATCTGTCCGCCGTCACCGGGGACAAGGCCGCGGTCTACAACAACACCCAGTGGCAGGCCTCCATCGGCCAGGATATCTGGACCGGCGAGGGCGAGCTCACCACCGCCCCCACCTGCACCGCCGACGGCGAGCGGACCTGGACCGGCATCGTCTTTGAAACCCCGCTGACCAAGCCTGTGGACGCCCTGGGTCATACCCCCGGCGAGCCTGTGCGCGAGAACGAGATTCCCGCCACCTGCACCGCCACCGGCAGCTATGACGAGGTGGTTTACTGCACCGTCTGCAACGCCGAGCTCTCCCGGGCCACCAAGCAGCTGGACCAGCTGGCCCACACCCCCGGCGAGCCTGTCCGAGAGAATGAAGATATTGCGACATATTTCCATCCGGGAAGCTATGATGAAGTTGTGTACTGCACTGTCTGCGGAAAGGAACTCAGCCGGGAAACAAAATACTACACAGCACATTCCTTGCTTCAATCCAGG
>DFIE01000115.1:12589-15191 GCA_002372735.1 Clostridiales bacterium UBA3705 | reverse complement strand
CCTGGTGGGACATCGCCAAGGTCATTGCCGACGACGTGAAGGCTGCCAAGGACGATGCCGGCCTGCAGGCTGCTCTGGACAACTACTACGCCAAGATTGACTCCCTGTTCAATCTGGACACCTCCGCCCTGCTCTTCGTCGGCGCCTGGAACGAGTGGAACAACGCTGACGAGAACGACACCTACTACCTGACCGACAACGGCGACGGCACCTTCTCCCTGACTCTGGACGTTCCCGAGAGCGACTACATGGGCGGCCGTATCGTCAGCCCCGGCGACTGGGGCACTGACAAGGGCTTCGCTCAGGTCACCGAGGGCGCTGACCTCATCCAGGATCTGGGCGAGGACAACCCCGACAACAACATCGTGTTCGCCGAGGCCGGTAACTACACCGTGACCTGGGACGGCACCGCGATTACCATTGTCAAGAACTAATCAACTTTTCCGCTACTCCGGGTTTCCCGGGATACAGCGAAATGTAGTTTGAGCTGTACTTGGCCGGAGTCAAGTTTCTTGGCTCCGGCCAATGATTTCTTTTGAAAAGGGGCAATCATATGAAAAAATACAGCGATCTGGAATTTCTCCGATTGTCAAAATGGGAGCGTTTCGTATACAAGCTGGTCAGCTTTTTTGCGGCGATTCCCGTTGGCCTGAAAAACGGCGTGGTTGGCATCGGCAAATTCTTCGCCAATGTGTTTAAGGCCATTGGGGCAGAATTTGCCGACCTGGTCACCACCTTTACCAAGGGCGACTGGAAAACCAAGACCTCTTACCTGGTCATGGGCTTTGGCAACATTGCCAGGGGCCAGGTGCTGCGGGGCCTGCTGTTCCTGCTGTTTGAAATCGTCTTTATCGTGTACATGGTCATTCCCGGCGGCGGCGGCTACTATCTCAAGATGCTGTCCACCCTGGGCACCGAGGGCCCCTCCAAGGGCTATAACGAGGTGCTGGATACCTACACCATGACCCCTCACGACAACTCCTTCCGCATCCTGCTCTACGGCGTGCTGACCCTGTTCTTCATTGTGGCGTTCATCTACACCTGGCGGGCCAACGTAAAGCAGAACAAGATTGCCGAGCAGATTCTCAAGTCCGGCAAGCCGCTGCGTTCCGGCAAGGACGACCTGCGCTCCATGGTGGACGACAACTTCCACAAGACGCTGCTGGCTCTGCCGCTGACGGGCATCCTGATTTTTACGGTCATGCCCATTGTGTTCATGATCCTGGTGGCCTTCACCAACTATGACGGCGCCCACAACGGCTACACCAACGCGCTGTTCACCTGGGTGGGCTTTGACAACTTCCGCACCATGTTCTCCTGGAACGTGGGGGGCGTCAACTACGCCGCCACCTTCGGGGAGATCCTGCTCTGGACCCTGATCTGGGCCTTCTTCGCAACCTTCACCAACTACTTCCTGGGCATTTTTGTGGCCATGATGATCAACAAGAAGGGCATCCAGCTGAAAAAGCTGTGGCGTACCATCCTGATCCTCACCATCGCCATTCCTCAGTTCATCTCTCTACTGTACGTCTCCAAGATGTTCAACCTGAACGGTCTGGTCAATGGTGCGCTGAAGTCTCTGGGCATCATCAAACAGTCCATTGACTTCTGGGGTACCCCGTGGATCGCCCGGGTGATGGTCATTGTGATTAACATCTGGATCGGTATCCCCTACCTGATGCTGATTGCAACGGGCATTCTGATGAACATCCCCGCCGATCTGTACGAATCCTCCCGGATTGACGGCGCCAGCGGCTGGAAGCAGTTCACCAAGATCACCCTGCCTTATATGTTGTTCATTACCGGTCCCTATCTGCTCACCAGCTTCACCGGCAACATGAACAACTTCAACGTCATCTACCTGCTCACCGGCGGCGGCCCCACCAACGCAGCCCGCTCCGGCGCCTCCGGCTCCGTCGGCTACACCGACCTGCTGATCACCTGGCTGTTCAAGATCACCACCGGCAGCGACACCAAGTATTATCTGGCGTCTGTGGTTGGTATCCTGGTCTTTATTGTGGTGGCACTGATCTCTCTGATCGTCTACAACCTGCTGCCCTCAGTCAAGAATGAGGAGGATTTCCAGTGATGAAAAAGAACGAAACCGAAGCGCCTGTGATGAAGCAGCATATGGGTCTGAAGGCCTCCGCGGCGATCAGCAACACCATCATCTACGTCATCCTGGTGATCATGAGCATCATCTGGCTCATTCCCTTTGTGTGTATCGTGCTCCAGTCCTTCCGGGTGGAGAGCACCTATATCGTAGACTACGTTGTGCCCCACAAGTGGGGGCTGGACAACTACGTCAAGCTCTTTCACTCCAACTTTACCCGTTGGTACATCAACACCTTTATCATTGCCTTGGTGGTGGCCGTGGTGCAGACGGTGATCGTGCTGTGCATGTCCTACACCCTGTCCCGGTTCCGCTTCAAGCTCCGCAAGGGCCTGATGCAGTTCATGCTGATTCTGGGCATGTTCCCCGGCATGCTGGCCATGATCATCCTCTACCGCGTGCTGGACGACATGGGCATGACCGGCAGCAACTCTCTGCCCGGTCTGATTCTGGTGTATGTGGCGTCCTCCGGCATGGGCTACTACGTGT
>DFIE01000115.1:12013-12536 GCA_002372735.1 Clostridiales bacterium UBA3705 | reverse complement strand
TCCAAGGGCTTCTTTGACACCATTCCCAAGTCTCTGGACGAGGCGGCCCGTGTGGACGGCGCAACCCGGGCGCAGATTCTTTACAAGATCATCCTGCCCCTGGCCAAGCCCATTGTCATCTACACCATCCTGACTGCCTTTATGGGCCCCTGGGGCGACTTCGTGTTTGCCCGTTACGTGTCCCAGCTGAAACCCCTTGGCATGAACGTGGCCGTGGGCCTGCAGTCCTGGCTGGCCACTGACACCATGACCCATGATAACTACACATTGTTCTGCGCCGGCGGCGTAGTGGTTGCTGTCCCTGTTGCCATCCTCTTCATGTGTCTGCAGAGATACTATGTGGAAGGCGTGACCGGTGGCGCTGTCAAGGGCTGATTGGCCCCAAGGCTGTGAAAAGGAGTAATAAATATGGCAAGTGTGAAACTGACGAAAGTCAAAAAGATTTATGATAACAACGTGGTGGCCGTGCACGACTTTGACCTTGAAATCAAGGACAAAGAATTCGTCGTGTTCGTCGGCCCCT
>DFIE01000115.1:11556-11951 GCA_002372735.1 Clostridiales bacterium UBA3705 | reverse complement strand
GCTGCGGCAAGTCCACCACCCTGCGTATGGTGGCCGGCCTGGAGGACATCAGCGAGGGCACCGTGGAGATCGACGGCGTTGTGGTCAACGACCTGCAGCCCAAGGACCGCAATATCGCCATGGTCTTCCAGAACTATGCCCTGTACCCCCACATGACGGTGTATGACAACATCGCCTTCTCCCTGCGGCTGAAAAAAATGCCCGAGGACCAGATCTACGAGCGGGTCACCAACGCCGCCGAGATCCTGGGCATCACCCAGTACCTGATGCGCAAGCCCCGGGCCCTGTCCGGCGGCCAGCGCCAGCGTGTGGCCATCGGCCGTGCCATGGTCCGCGAGTCCAAGGTCTTCCTGATGGACGAGCCCCTGTCCAACCTGGACGCCAAGCTCCGCAAC
>DFIE01000115.1:0-11420 GCA_002372735.1 Clostridiales bacterium UBA3705 | reverse complement strand
GAGGCCATGACCCTGGGCGACCGGATCGTCATCATGAAGGACGGCTACATCATGCAGGTGGGCACCCCCACCGAGGTCTTTGAGATGCCTGCCAATCTGTTTGTGGCCGAGTTCATCGGCGCGCCCAAGATGAACATCATCAAGACCCGTCTGCTCCATGAGAACGGCAAGTACTACGTCACCCCCTTCGGCGTCAAGATCGAAGTGGACGGCGAAAAGGGCCGCGAGCTGGCCAAGCGTCAGCTGGGCACCCGGGACATCCTGCTGGGCGTGCGCCCCGAGCACATTGTGCTGGACCGCAAGGGCGGCGGCATCCCCTGCACCCTGGAGGTCAACGAGATGATGGGCTCCGAGCTCCATCTGCACGTGTACACCGAGGATGAGACCCGTCTGATCGTCCGCATCCCCACCATCGACCTGGAGACCTCTGAACGAGAGAGCCTGGCCCAGGGCAAGAAGCTGTCCATCACCTTCGAGGGGAAGGTCATGCACTTCTTCGACCCCGAGACCGAGAAGAACCTGCTTTGCGACTAATCCCATGCAGCACAACAGCCGGGGCCTTCGGGCCCCGGCTGTTGTGTAAATGCAAGCCCCCCTGCCGGATGCTCCGGCAGGGGGGCTTGCGCTGTGCAGGCTTATTCCTCGGTGGGCTGCTCCACGTCGGCGTAGTCCTTGAACTCCTCCTTGATGGCGGCGGCCTTTTCCTCGGCGGTCTCTACGATCTCGGCGGCCTTGTCCTTGGCCTCCTCCACGATCTCGGCAGCCTTGTCCTTGGCCTCTTCCACGGCCTCGGTGACCTTGGCCTTGGCCTCTTCTACGAAGTCCTCCACGGTGTCGGCCTCTTTGGGGCCCTCTTCCTGGCTCTTGCAGCCCTTGCACAGGGCGGCCAGCTTGTCACGGAAGAAGTACAGCACCGCGGCCACGGCGGCCAAAGCGCCGATGACGGCCAGGATCTTAATGAGCAGTTTATTCATAATGTAACGCCTCCTGTATGATATTTCCGGGTCTAGTATAGCGCAAAATTCCGGGTTTTACAATCCTTTTTCTGTAAAAAATTTATGACTTTTTCTGCCTACTCGGCGTAGCCGTACAGCCCCCGCACCGACACCTCGCCGGAGCGGATGCTGCGCACTCTCCCGTCCGGCAGCTGCACCACCAGCTCGCCCTGGGGGCCGACGTCCACCGCCGTGGCGGTGCGGACCTTGTCCGGGTCCAGGATCTGGACCCGCTTGCCCAGGTTCAGGCAGCGGCGGCGGTAATCCTCCAGCCAGTCCGCCCCGGGCAGGCGGGAGAGCTCCTCCACCATGGCGGCGGCCAGGGCGCAGCGGTCCACGGGCCGGCCGGTCTGGGTCAGCAGGGAGCCGGCAATGGAGGCCAGCTCCGGGGGGAATTCCGTCCGGTTGCAGTTGACCCCCACGCCGATGACCGCGTAGTTCACCAGGGCGCTCTCCGCCTCCAGGGTCATCTCGGTGAGAATGCCGCAGATCTTCCGCCCCCCCAGCACCAGGTCGTTGACCCATTTGATCTCCGGCTCCGCCCCGCAGGCGGTCCGGACGGCCCGGGCCACGGCCACGGCGGCCTGGGCGGTCAGACTCATCAGCCGGTCCGGGGGGCAGCCGGGCCGCAGCAGGGCAGACAGATAGATGCTGCTGCCCGGGGGCGAGTCGAACTGCCGGCCCATCCGGCCCCGGCCCCCGGTCTGGCAGTCGGCAATGGCCACGGTGCCCTGGGGGGCACCCTCCTGGGCCAGGCGCTTGAGCAGGTTGTTGGTGGAATCCACCGTGTCCAGCACTTGGACCAGGGGGGCCCAGGGGTGGTTGCCCAGCAGGTGGAGAATCCGGTCCTGCTGCAGCCGGTCCGGCCCGTGCACCAGGCGGTAGCCCCGGCTGGGCAGGGAGTCGATCTCGTAGCCCTGCTGCCGCAGCTGGGAGATGGTGTGGAACACCGCCGCCCGGGTGACGCCCAGGCGCCTGCCCAGGTCACTGCCGGAGTGATATTGGCCGTCCTCCAGGGCGGCAAGCAACGCAAATTTGTCCATCTGTGGCCTCCTATAGCAGCTCGTGCAGCTCGCTGAGCTGCCGAATCTCCAGATCCGGCGGGTCGATTGCAGGGGCAGGCAGGCCCCGACGGTTCAACCAGCAGGTTTTGATCCCGGCGGCCTTGCCGCCCCGGATGTCAGAGGACAGGCTGTCGCCGATGATCATGGCCCGGTCCTTCTCAAAGCCCGGGATCCGGGCAAAGCAGTAGTCAAAGTAGGCCTGCTCCGGCTTGTGGGCCCCGGTGTCCTCAGAGATGAAGATGTTCTCAAAGTAGGGGCAGATCCCGGCGCTCTCCAGCCGGGAGTACTGGGTGTCCGCCACCCCGTTGGAGGCCAAAAACAGCCGGTAGCCCCGGCCGGACAGATACTCCAGCAGCTCCGGGGCCCCGGGCACAAAGTAGTGGCCGATGCCCAGCTTGTCCCGGTAGCGCCGCTCCAGCTCCTCCGGGTCCCGGCGGATGCCCAGCTCCTGCAGCAGTTGGGCGTGGCGCAGCACCAGCAGGGCCTCCCGCTCCAGCTCCCCCCGCTCATAGCGCTCCCAGTGCTGGTTGTTGATGACGTGGTAGCGGGCCAGCAGGGCGGGGGTGGGGTCAATGTCCATCTCCCGCAGGGCGGCGGTGTAGGCGGCGTGCTCCGCCAGGCCAAAGTCCAACAGGGTGTCGTCCAGGTCCAAAAACAGAAATTCCAGGTTCAACCACAGCCCTCCTCTCCCAGGGCGTCCGCAATGGCGGCAAAGGCGGGGATATCCAGCCGCTCGGCCCGGGTGGCGGGGTCAATGTCGCAGCCGGCCAGCAGCCCGGCGATGCGCTCCTTGCCCACCTGGGGGAAGGCGGCGCACAGGCCGTTGGTCAGGGTTTTGCGCCGCATGGCAAAGCCCGCCCTTACCACCCGGAAGAACAGCGCCTCGTCCCTCACGGGGCAGGGGGGCTGGGCCCGGGTGGGCAGGGCAATCACCGTGGAGGTCACCTTGGGCTGGGGAATGAAGCAGGAGGGGGGCACGTCAAAGAGCATCCTGGGCCGGGCGTAGTAGTTGCAGAACACGGTAAAGGCGCTGTACTCCCCGGTGCCCGGCGCGGCGCAGATCCGCTGGGCCACCTCCTTTTGGATCATCACCGTCACCTGGTCAAAGGCCCGGCTCTCCAGCAGCATCGTCAGCACCGGGGAGGTGATGTAGTAGGGCAGGTTGGCACAGGCCATGGGCCGCAGGCCGGCAAACCGGCTTTGGCACAGGGCCTTGAGATCCAGCTTCATGGCGTTGTCAAACACAAGCTCCAGGTTGTCATAGCCGGCCATGGTCTCCGCCAGCACAGGCTTCAGGGCGGTGTCCACCTCAATGGCCACCACCTTGGCGGCGTGGGCGCAGAGCTGCCGGGTCAGGGGGCCGATGCCGGGGCCGATTTCCAGCACGCCGGCGGTCTTGTCCAGGCCGGACTCCAGGGCGATCCGCTCCGGCACCCAGGCCTGGGTCAGAAAGTTCTGCCCCTTGGCCTTGGAAAACCGGAACCCGTGGCGCTGCAGCAGGTCCTTGATTTGAGAGATATCACATACGTCAATCATGGTGTTTCCTCGTTCAGCTGCCGGATGGCAGCCTTCATCAGCTTGTATTCCTCCCGGCTGACCTCCTCGGGGGCGTACCGGGCCTTTTCGTATACGGTGTGGATCCGCTCTCTGGCCCGGCGCCGGGGCAGCAGGGCGGTGTCCTCCAGCTCCCGGGGGGAGGCGGCCTCGTCGGGCTCCTTGGTGCGGCTGCGGATCAGCTTGGCGTACTGCCGCCGGACCTTTTTGTCATAGCTGCCTGCGGGGGGCTCGGCGCGCCGGGCGGGGCCTGCGGCCTGGGGATCCAGGGAGAGGATCTCAAAGCCGGCGGACTGCACCGGGCTGTGCCGGACCTTCTCGTCCCGGAGATTCCGCAGCAGGGAGATCACCGCAAACACCGCCAGGCCCAGGGCCCCCACCACAAACACCAGGAAGATCCACAAAAACACGTTGCCCAGCACAGACAGATCCCAGGCCTCAACGTCCGGGGTGATTACCCTGGCCGACATCTGGGTTTCATGGGTGGGCAGGGGGGCGTCGGTATAGGGCACCCGGGGCAGGAGTGTGGCCGGGGGCGCCGGGGGGATCAGGGAGAGCAGCCAGGGCAGCAGCACCAGCAGGGCCGTGCCCACTGCAAAAAACAGCAGCAGCATCCGCAGATTCAGCTCCAGAATGGCCCGGTCAGAGACCTTGGTGTCCTTGTCGGCCCGGAGATTCAGCAGCAGCCGCTCATAGTTTTTGTAGGCCACGAAGACCAGCACCATCATGGCCGCAATCACAATGCACGCCCCGGAAAGGGTGTCCAGCTTGCCGATCCGGCCCAGGCCGTAGCCGAGCAGGGGGAAGAGCCAGTGGTACAGCCTGGGCACCCGCAGCACCTGCTTGCCCTTGGGCCGGCCCACCAGGGCCCCGGCGATCACGGCAATCAGCCCGCACAGGCCGTAGTTGACCCGCAGCACCCCCGGCAGGGGCAGCAGCTGCACCGCCAG
This sequence comes from Clostridiales bacterium UBA3705, assembly GCA_002372735.1. The sequence continues at coordinate 6,857 of DFIE01000115.1, read as the reverse complement.
GGCAACGGCCAGGGCGACCAGCGTGCGGGGCAGGCGCTTTTCCATGGGCTTGGCCGCGGCAAAGATGGCGGTTACCATCAGCCCCGCTCCCAGGCCCAGCAGCAGGCAGGTCCGCTCCTGGGGCCACTCTGGGAAGATCAGGGCAAAGGGGACGCTGAGACACCAGGTCATCAGGCACAGGTACAGCAGCTCCAGGGCCTCCTGGATGCGCAGAATCAGCCGTTCCGTCCTCATGCCGTCACCTCCTCCGGACCGATGGGCAGCACCGTAAAGCCCTGGCCGGGCTGGGCTGCCGCCTGTGCGCTGAGAAAGTAGCCGCCCCCGCTGCCGGTGAGCCGGCCGTAGGCGGCCAGATCCTCCGGCCGGGCCTGCTGGGACAGCACCACGGGCAAAAAGCCCCGGAGCTCCCGGCGGTCCTGCCGGTCCAAAAAGTCCGCAAAGGCCATGGTGGGGGCAGCGGCCAGCTTAATCTGGGCCAGGGCCTCGTCAATGACGGTTTGGTGGCTGCTGCCGCCCCCGGCGGGGACGGAGATTCCCGCGGTGGTCAGGCAGCTCCTGGCGTTGGACCGCAGCGCCACGCTGACGCCCCGGCGCAAAAACAGCTCACTCAGAGAGGAGGCCATGCTGATCAGGGTCTCCTGCTCCTCCTCGGTGCCGTCGCAGATGTTCAAAAGCAGCAGCAGGGCCTCGTCGGTGGTGTAGGCGTGCTGGTTGACCTTCAGCTCGCCGGTGCGGGCGCTGGCCTTCCAGTTGATGGAGCGCATGGAGTCGTAGATCTCATAGGGCCGGATGCCCCGCAGCTCAAAGGGGTCCTCCTGGGCGTAGCGCCGGGTGAGCACTGTGCCCATCACCGTCCGGAAGGGGAGGGCGAGCTTGCCGGCGGGCAGCTTTGCCGGGTAGACCACCAGCCGGGCGGTGCTGTAAAAGCCCCGGTGCATCTGGGCGGTCATCAAAAGATCCTGGCCCTCCAGGCGGCCGTCGGCCAGGGTGTAGATCCCCCGGGCCAGGGGGGGCAGAGTGGTGACGTTGTGCACAGCCCGCCGGGGGGGCAGGCTGAGCCGGTAGCGGACGCGGATGGGCATGGTTTTCTCATCCCGCAGCAGGGCATAGTTCCGGTCCAGGCAGTATTCGTAGCCGAAGATGGGCAGGGGCAGCAGCTTCCGGTTTTCCACCTGCTCCACCAGCCGGACCTCCTGCCCGGCGGTGACCGCGGGCACCTCAAACCGGGTGCGGATGGTCAGCCCCGCGTCCCAATACCGGGTGTACAGCGCCCGCTGCAGCAGATACAGCAGGGCGGCACCCACAAAAATCCAAAGAATGGTCAAATCCGGCGCACCTCCTCTCGGGCAGGGATCTGGCGGCCCGGGGTCAGCGGGTCCAGTTTTCGGTGGGCACGGGCACCTGCTCCAGCAGGGCGCGGATGCGCTGCTCGCTGCTGTGGCGGTCAAAGGCCCCCTGCTGCAGGGTGATCCGGTGGGCCAGCACCGGCACGCTGAGCAGCTTGATGTCCTCAGGCACCACATAGCTTCTGCCCTGGAGCATGGCGTAGGCCCGGGCGGCGGCGCACAGGGCCAGGGAGCCCCGGGGGCTGACCCCCAGCACCGCGGTGACGGCGTCCCGGGTGGCGATGACCAGGTCTGCAATATAGCCCAGCAGCTGGGGGTGGATGTACACGCTCCTGCGCAGGCGCTGCAGCTCCAGCAGCTCCTCCTGCCGGCACACGCTGTGCAGCTCTGCCAGGGGGTCGTCGGTCAAAAACCGCTCCAGGATGGCAATCTCCTCCTGCCGCTGGGGCAGGCCCATGGAGAGCATCATCAAAAACCGGTCCATCTGGGCCTCGGGCAGGGGGAAGGTGCCGGCGGTCTCAATGGGGTTTTGGGTGGCAATGACCAGGAAGGGGGGCTCCAGCCGGCGGGTCACGCCGTCCATGGTGACCTGGCGCTCCTCCATACACTCCAGCAGGGCGGATTGGGTTCTGGGGGTGGCCCGGTTGATCTCGTCGGCCAGCAGGATGTTGGTAAACACCGGGCCCGGGCGGAAGACAAACTCTCCCTGCTTCTGGTTGTAGTAGTTCAGCCCCGTCACGTCGGAGGGCAGCAGATCCGGGGTAAACTGGATGCGGCGGAACTCCACGTCCAGGCTCCGGGCCAGACTCTTGGCCAGGGTGGTTTTGCCGGTGCCGGGCACGTCCTCCAGCAGCACATGGCCGCCGCAGCACAGGGCGGTGAGCAGCAGCTCCACGGTCTGTTCCCGGCCCACAATGACTTTGCCGATGTTTTCCTTCAGGGCGGAGAGAATCTCCGCAGCGCGTTTGATTTCCATAGCAGCCTCCCGGTTGATCAGAGAATTCTAGGGGTATATTCCTTAATATTATACTATATTTCGGCCCAAAAGGAAATCCCTATTTTCGGATTCTTCCCCATGGGGGCGGGGAAATTGTCCTTGCAAAAGACCGGGCAATGGGCTATACTGTAGACAACATCAGGAACAGGAGAGCACCCATATGGAACCCAAGGAACGCTTTATCGCCATCTACCGCCAATACATCCGCAGACCCGGGGCCGACGCCCTGCTCCAGTATCTGCTGGATTCCGACTTTTTTATCGCCCCTGCCTCCGCCCGGTACCACTCCGCCGTGGCCGGCGGTCTGTGCCAGCACAGCCTGAACGTGTATGACTGTCTCAAGGCCTATATGGCCCGGCCCCGGGTGCAGCAGCTCTACGGCATGACCGCCGAGCGGTACTCTGACGAGACCATTGCCATTGTGGCCCTGCTCCATGACCTGTGCAAAATCGGCTGCTACAAGGCCGGCTTCCGCAACGTCAAGGACGAGCGGGGAGTGTGGCAAAAGGTCCCCACGTATAATTTTGAAGACCCCCTGCCCTACGGCCACGGGGAGAAGTCCGTCTGGATCGTCATGAAGTACATGGACCTGTCCGACGACGAGGCCTTCGCCATCCGCTATCACATGGGCTTCTCCGGGGAGGAGGACGCCCGCACCGTGGGCCAGGCCATGGCCCGCTTCCCCCTGGCCTTTGCCCTGTCTGTGGCGGACTCTGAGGCCACCTATTTCCTGGAGGGCTGAGTGCCGGCCTGCTGCTGTTTGTTTGCATATTTGGCATGAATCATCTGTATACTTATGCAAATCCACAAAATAATTACACACTTTCCTCTGGACAAACGGGAAATCTGTGATACAATAGACAGGCGTGAGGACACCCGCGCAGTTTGCGGGATTTTTATAAAACAGTAAGGAGATTTCACAATGAGCAAACACCTGAAACGGCTTTTTGCCATCCTGCTTGCCCTGGTGATGGTGGCGGGTCTGCTGCCCACCCTTTCCTTTGGGGCAGGCGCCACCGGCGTCAAGGGCGACGCCGAGCCCGTCCATGTGTTTACCGAGGCCGACGACGCCATCCTGGAGGAGGACGTCTTTGCCCGCATCGATCTGGTCAAGGCCCAGGCGGCCCAGGCTATGGGCGGGGCGGAGCAGATGACCGCCCAGGACTATTCCGCCCTGATCCCCCAGGTGATCCAGGCGGTAGAGTCCTCTGAGACCTATGTGCCGGGTACCCTGCAGCGCAACGGCGACCTGCTGGTGTGGCAGACCACCACCGGCATGCCCTGCTGCTACTCCCCCCGGATGGAGGAGGAGCTTCACAACACCGTGAACGACCCCACCCCCGCAGAGATCGCCGCGGCCGAGGCCGACGCCCAGGCCCTGCTGGAGGACTATCTGCCCACCCGGGGCGGCAGCCCCACGGCCACCAACATCGGCCTGATCCAGCCCTATTGGGAGTCCAGCTCCAGCTACTCTGACTCCTCCTTTACCAGCTACTCCCCCTACTACAAGACCATGTGGCAGAATCTCTACGGGGCCACCGGCGGCTCCGGCGTGCGGTATTCCATGACCAACGCCAACGTAGACAACATTGCCAGGACCATGGAGCAGTGCGGCCTGGTCATCTTTGACTCCCACGGCACCACCGACTACGAGGGCTCCAACGAGGACTACACCTCCCGCGCCAACTGCTCTTACCTGTGCCTGACCACCAGCACCGGCGTCACCTCTGCTGACACCGCCGCCCAAACCGGCGCCTACGGCACCTACTACCACTGTCTCAAGGGCTCCGGCTACGCCTATGTGTCCGGCACCTGCATTGCCAACCACATGACCGCCAACGCCCCCCACAGCATGCTCTACATGGGCATCTGCCTGGGCATGGCCACCGACGGCATGTACAAGGGCCTGCGCAACAAGGGCGTGGAGACGGTCTACGGCTACTCCCAGTCCGTCACCTTCACCGGTGAAAAGACCTATATGCAGTCCATCCTGGGCTACATCAAGGACGGCGACATGGTAAAGGACGCCCTGTCCAAGACCAAGTCCCAGTACGGCAGCTGGGACCCCGCCTACAGCAGCTATACCGAGGCCAACGCCGTGAAGAACCATGCGGCCTTCCCCATTGTGGTCTCCAGCGAGGACGAATATCCCGGCCACGGCAACGTAGACGCAGTGCAGACCGTCTACTCCACCTGGAAGCTCTTTGGCGAGACCTACACTGTCACCGCCACCTCCAACAACACGAACTACGGCACGGTTTCCGTGGATGGCTATACCATCACCGCCAGCCCCAAGACCGGCTACTACGCCGCAAGCTACACGGTGGTCTCCGGCACCGCCACGGTCACCCAAAACGGCAACACCTTCCTGGTGAATCCCACCAGCGACTGCACCATCCGCATCAATTTTGCGGCCAAGACCCCTGCCGGCGTGACCTATCTGGCCAACGGCGTCCAGGTGGGCACTGCCTCCACCTACCTGGGGGATGCCGTCACCCTGCCCGCCTCCGCCCCCGATGCCGAGGGCTGGACCTTCCGGGGCTGGGTGGAGAACACCCTGGACGAGACCACTGACAAGCCCGTCTTCTACCAGCCCGGCGCAAGCTACACCGTGAACGCCGCCAGCGTCACCCTCCACGCCCTGTACACCCGCACAGAGGCCGGCGACGGCAGCACTGTCTACCGCCTGGCCCAGGGGATTGAGAATGGCGGCACCTATATCCTGGTGGAGAGCGGCTCCATCTCCGGCACCACCGGCTACGCCGTGGGCAACGCGGTGGTGGCCAACAACCACTTCCTGACCGCCCTGTCCGTCACCCTGAACGACGAGCTCTGCACCGCCAGCGCCGCCAATCTGCCCAAGGTGCTGTGGCAGGCTGCTGCCAGCGGCAACGGCTATACCCTGTACAACGCCGCTGTCGGCAAGTACATGGGCCTGGACAGCTCCGAGTATCTCTACCCCTCCGCCAGCGCCCTGGCCTGGGCCTATACCGAGGAGGGCTACTTGGACAACCAGACCGACAGCGAGGGCTATTACTACCTGTCCTATGACAGCTCCAACGGCCGCTATACCACCAGCAAGGGCGGCGCCCGGGTGAATCTCTACCGGGCGGAGGAGGACAGCGTCACCTACTACTCCACCACCCCCGTGCTGGACCCCGGCACGGACTACACCGTCACCTTTACCACCCCCGCGGGAATCACCGCCCCCGCGGCCATGATCATCAACTCCGTGGTCGGCGAAGAGCTGCCCACTGCCGAGGCCCCCGAGGGCTACACCTTCCTGGGCTGGGTGACAGAGGACTACGACAACGTCCCCGATGAACCCTCCCAGATTCTCTCCGGCCGGTACAAGCCCAAGGCGGATATCACCCTGAAGGCCCTGTACACCTACAGCGTGGCCGGCGGCACTGCCCCCATGCTGACCAAGATGTCCACCTCCGACACCCTGGCCGAGGGCGACAAGATCGTCATCACCGCCGCGGGCACCGATGTGGCCCTGTACCAGGAAACCAACGGCACCTCTTACGTGAAGAAGTACACCTTTGACGGGGAGGTAGAGACGGTCCTGGCCAACGAGAAGAATTATCTGGACGTCACCGCAGCCTCCGGCGGCTGGTACCTGGGCGATGCCACCAACGGCTATCTCTACACCAGCGGCAGCAACAACCTGGCCATCAACACCGCCGGCAGCAAGACTGCCTGGACCCTGACCACCAGAAACGGGTATCTGGCCCTGGTGGGCAACAGCCGGTACCTGTCCTACCGCACCGATCTGACCTCCAATATGTACTGGCGCATGGGCGGCGCCATTAGCAACACCAATCCCTCCGGTACCGTCACCCTGGAGATTTATAAGCTCACCGAGGGCGAGGCCAGCACCGCCTATTACACCACCATTCTCCGTGAAGCAGAGCACGTCCATGACGTGCAGTACTCCGCCGGCCGGCCTGCCACCTGCACCGAGGACGGCGAAAAGCCCTACTACTACTGCGCAGACCTCTCCTGCGAGCTCTACGGCAAGAAGTTTGAGGACGAGGAGCTGACCGTGGATCTGACGGACATTGTGCTGCCCGCCACCGGCCACACCCCCGGCGAGCCCGTCCGCGAGAACGAGATTCCCCCCACCTGCACCGCCGCGGGCAGCTATGACGAGGTCGTCTACTGCACCGTCTGCAACGCCGAGCTCTCCCGGGCCACCAAGCAGCTGGACCAGCTGGCCCACACCCCCGGCGAGCCCGTCCGCGAGAACGAGATTCCCGCCACCTGTGAAGAGCAGGGCAGCTACGATGAGGTCCTCTACTGCACCGTCTGCAATGCCGAAATCTCCCGTGAGACCAAGGCCATCCCCGCCACCGGCCACGCTTACGGCCAGCCCACCTACACCTGGAGCGAGGACAACGCCACCGTCACCGCCAAGGTGATCTGCGCCAACGACGAGACCCACGTGGTCGAGGAGACCGTGAACACCACCTACGTCGTGACCACCGAGCCTGCTGTGGGCGTCCCCGGCG
>DFIE01000043.1 GCA_002372735.1 Clostridiales bacterium UBA3705 | reverse complement strand
GGAGCCCCTTCGGCCTCTTGGGTATCACTCCGAATCAAAAAACATATGCAGTTGGAAAACGGAAAAAAGTGGCGGAGAGAGTGGGATTCGAACCCACGGCCCGTTGCCGGGTCACTGGTTTTCAAGACCAGCTCCTTAAACCGCTCGGACATCTCTCCGAATTTGCCCATTAAGAATACCACAAATCCCCCGCTTTGTCAACCACAATTTTGCCCCGCCGGGCCGAAAAACCGGCGGGGCCACAATTCAGCCCATCAGCGCCTGCAGCCGCTCCACCAGGGCAGGGGTAGGCGGCGTGAGAGGCAGACGGCACTCCCCTGCCCCAAGCCCGGCCAGGGCCAGGGCCGCCTTGATGGGAATGGGGTTTACCTGGCTGAACAGTGCGTCCACCATGGGCAAAAGCTCCTGCTGCAGGGCCGCAGACTCGGCACAGCGGCCCGCCAGGCAGGTATCCGCCAGAGTCTTGACCCGCTCCGGCCAGAGGTTGGACAGCACAGACACCACCCCCACTGCCCCCGCCGACAGGAAGGGCTGGATGCGGTCGTCATTGCCGCAGTAAACGGCAAAGTCCCCGCCGCACTGCTGCCGCAGACGGAACACCCGGACGACGTCCGGGTTGGCCTCCTTGATGCCCACAACATTGGGCAGGGCCGCCAGCCTGGCACAGGTCTCGGGGGCAATGTCCACGGTGGTTCTGGACGGCACGTTATATATCAGGATCGGCAGCGGCGAGGCCGCGGCAATGGTCTTATAGTGCGCCACCAGCCCCGCCTGGGTGCAGCGGTTATAGTAAGGCGTGACGCTGAGCAGGCCGTCCGCCCCCAGGTCTGCAGCCCGGCGGGCCAGGGCCGCCGCGGCGGCGGTGTGATTGCCCCCGGTGCCCGCCAGGACCTTGCAGCGGCCGGAGACGTAGCGCACGGCGTGGGCAATCAGTGCCAGTTTCTCCTCCGGCTCCAGGGTGGCGGCCTCGCCGGTGGTGCCGCAGACCACCACCGCCTCGATCCCCGCGGCCAGCTGGCGGTCCAGCAGACGGTCCAGGACTTCAAAGTCAATTCCCCCGGGGCCAAAGGGTGTCACCAGGGCGGTACAGGTACCGGTAAAGATCGGTTTTTTCATAGGGCATCCCTCCTGGGCTATGCTATTCTGAAAACTTCCCTTTGTTGCAGTTGCAAAAGCGGGAATCTTGGTATATAATAAATCGATTCCATTTTTTCAGATAAAGAGGTACTGATTTGAAAACCCATGATTTTTATTATGAGCTGCCCCCCGAGCTGATTGCCCAGACCCCCCTGGCCCAGAGGGACGCCTCCAGGCTGCTTGTACTGGACCGGGCCACCGGGGAGATCGCCCATCGGCATTTTCACGACGTGATTGACTATCTGCGCCCCGGCGACTGCCTGGTGCTGAACAATTCCAGGGTGCTGCCGGCCAGACTCCTGGGCCACCGGGTGCCCTCCGGCGGCGCGGTGGAGGTGCTGCTGCTGCGGGATACCGGGGACGACACATGGGAGTGTCTGACCAAGCCCGGCCGCAAAACCCCTGTGGGCACCGAGCTCAGCTTCGGCGACGGGCTGCTGCAGGCCACCGTTGTGGGCGCAAAGGAGGACGGCAACAAGCTGGTCCGGTTCCGCTATGAGGGCATCTTTCTGGAGCTGCTGGAGCGGCTGGGCCGGATGCCCCTGCCCCCCTATATCAAGCAGGAGCTGCAGGACCAGGAGCGGTATCAGACCGTCTACTCCAAAATCAACGGCTCCGCTGCCGCCCCTACTGCCGGGCTCCACTTTACCCAGGAGCTGCTGGAGGAGATTGCGCGCAAGGGCGTCCGTCTGGCCTGGGTGACGCTCCACGTGGGGCTGGGCACCTTCCGGCCGGTGAAGGCCGAGGAGATCACCGACCACCATATGCACGCCGAGTTCTGCATGCTGGATGAGGACACCGCCCAAATCCTGAACGAAACCCGTCAGGCCGGCGGCAGGATCCTCTGCGTGGGCACCACCTCCTGCCGGACGCTGGAGTCGCTGGCCGACGAGAATGGCCGCTTTGCCGCCCGCTCCGCCTGGACCGACATCTTCATCTATCCCGGCTACCGCTTCCGGGCCATGGACGGGCTGATCACCAACTTCCACCTGCCGGAGAGCACCCTGATTATGCTGGTGTCCGCCTTTGCCGGCAGAGAGACTGTACTGAACGCCTACAAAATCGCCGTGGAGCAGCGGTACCGCTTCTTCTCCTTTGGCGATGCGATGCTGATTCTTTGAGCACGAAAGGAAATGCCATGTTTCGACTGATGAAAACCGAAGGCCTGGCCCGGCGGGGAGAGTTTACCTGCGCCCACGGCACGGTGCAGACCCCCGTGTTTATGAACGTAGGGACCCAGGCTGCCATCAAGGGCGGGCTCAGCGCGGCGGATCTGGCCGCCATCGGCTGCCAGGTAGAGCTGTCCAACACCTACCACCTCCACCTGCGGCCAGGCGACGGGCTGATCAAGTCCCTGGGCGGTTTACATAAGTTTATGACCTGGGAGGGGCCTATTCTCACAGACTCCGGCGGGTTCCAGGTGTTCTCCCTGGCCAGCCTGCGGAAGATCAAAGAAGAAGGGGTCTATTTTGCCTCTCACATCGACGGGCGGAAGATTTTTATGGGCCCGGAGGAGAGTATGCAGATTCAGTCCAACCTGGGCTCGGACATCTGCATGGCCTTTGACGAGTGCGTGGAAAACCCCTCCCCCTATGGATATGTGAAGGAGTCCATGGCCAGGACCTACCGCTGGCTGGTACGCTGCAAGGCGGAAAACGCCCGGCTGAACGCCCTGCCGGACACCGTAAATCCCAGCCAGATGCTGTGGGGCATCAACCAGGGCGGCGCCTACCGGGATCTGCGGATTGAGCACGCCAAGATGATTGCCGACCTGGACCTGCCCGGCTACGCCATCGGCGGGCTGGCGGTGGGCGAGCCCACCGAGGTGATGTACGAGATCATTGAGGCGGTGGAGCCCTGGCTGCCTGCCGACCGGACCCGGTATCTCATGGGCGTGGGCACCCCCAGCAACATCATTGAGGCAGTGGCCCGGGGCGTGGACTTCTTTGACTGCGTCATGCCCGCCCGGAACGCCCGCCACGCCAGGCTCTTTACCTGGGAGGGGGCGCGGAATCTGAAAAACGCCAAGTATGAGCGCGACCCGCTGCCCATTGACCCCCAGTGTGACTGCCCGGTCTGCAGGCGGTATTCCAGGGCCTATCTGCACCACCTGTTTAAGGCGGAGGAAATCCTGGCCCTGCGGCTGAGCGTGATGCACAACCTGTATTTTTACAACAACCTCATGGCCCGCATCCGTCAGGCCCTGGACGAAGGCCGGTTTGCCGCCTTCCGGGCGGAATACAGCGAAAAGCTCAACCGAAAAATATAAGTTTTTGTGCTTGCAATCTTACGCCGCACCATGTATAATAAACTAAATTGCTTGAAGCATTGGAGGTAACATTCGTATGCTGCACTTCTTATTCACCGCTGCCACCGGAGAGGCTGCTCCCTCTCTGTTTGGCGCCATGGGGAGTATGCTGCCCATGCTGATCATCATGGTTGTGATGATCGTGTTTGTCATGATCCTGCCCGAGCGGAAAAAGAAAAAGGAAGCCGAGGCCCTGAAGGAATCCCTGCGCAAGGGTGACCAGATCACCACCATCGGCGGCATCGTGGGAAAGATCGTCAACATTAAGGACGATAAAATCGTCATTGAGACCAGTGAGGATCAGGTCCGGTTGGAGCTGACCAAATGGGCCGTGATGACCAACCACACCGCGGAAAAGAACAAGGAAAAGCGCGCTGCCGAGGCCAAAGACGCCGCCCAGAAGCGCAAGGACGAGCTGGCCAAGGAAAAGGCCCAGCGCAAGGCCAAGAAGGACGGGCTGAACTGATCCGCCCCGCAGACGCAGGGCCCCGGGTGATTGCCGGGGCCCTGCGTTTTTTCGTGCCGGGTTCGGCATTTTTCGGGCTTGCGGGAAGGGAAATTTTATGTTATACTGAAATGCGATTGATTTTGCCGCAAGGAGCCCGCCGGGATGGAACAGACACAAAAGATTCGTTGGCATATTTATTTTTCCGGTAAGGTGCAGCATGTGGGCTTTCGATATGTGTCCACCTATCTGGCCAGAGAGCTGCATATCACCGGCTGGGTGAACAACCTGCCCGATGGCCGGGTGGAGATGGAGGCCCAGGGAGAGGTGTCCGCCCTGCGCCGACTGCTGCTGCGGCTGCGGGGCCAGTCCCAGATCCGGATCACCGGTTTGGAGCTCCGGGAAATCCCGCCTGTGGCCCATGAGCGCCGGTTTGAGCCCAAGGGCGTGGGGTACTGAGCCGGCAACACACAAAACAGGCCGCACCGGCGGCCAAATGGAGATATACACTATGAATTATTACCTGATCGACTTTGAAAACGTCAGCGAGCGGGGTCTGACTGAGGTCAGCTACCAGCCCGAGGACCTGATTTATCTGTTCTACACCCGCAATGCCTCCAAAATCAGTCTGGATGTGCTGGCCGACGCGGAGTCTGTGCTGAAGTTCATCCGGGTGGCGGCAGGCAAGCAGTCTCTGGATATGCACCTGATCTCTTACCTGGGCTATCTGCTCCACGAATTTGGCAAGGGCCAGCGGTATGTGGTGGTGAGCAACGACGCCGGCTTTGACCATGTGATCCAGTTCTGGCGCAAGCGGGGCTACAATGTGGCCCGGCGGGACATCCCCGTGCCGGTAAAGCCCCAGGCCGTGGTCCGCAAGGAAGCCCCCAAGGCCGTGGTGGCCCCAAAGCCTGCCGAGCAGCCCAAAAAGGAGGCTCCCAAGCCTGTAGAGCAGCCCAAGAAGGAGGCGCCCAAGCCCGCTGAGCAGCCCAAAAAGGAGGCGCCCAAGCCCGCTGAGCAGCCCAAAAAGGAAGCGCCCAAGCCTGTAGAGCAGCCCAAGAAGGAAGCGCCCAAGCCCGCTGAGCAGCCCAAAAAGGAAGCGCCCAAGCCTGTAGAGCAGCCTAAGAAGGAGGCTCCCCAGCCTGTAGAGCAGCCTAAAAAGGAAGCGCCCAAGCCTGTAGAGCAGCCTAAGAAGGAGGCCCCCAGGCTGGCCGAGCCCCCGGTGGTGAAGGCCGCCGAGCCGGAGCCGGCAGAGCAGCCCGCCCCTGCGGCGGAGCCTGTCCAGCCCCAGTCCGCCAGCACGGTGCTGAACAACAAGATCATGGGCATTTACAGCAAAAACAAGGTGGATTCCCTGGTGGCAGGCTTTATCGCCTCGCTGGTGGTGAAGAACATCAACCTGAAGGATGGGAAGGCCATCATCTACCGCGGCATTGTAAAGCAGTACGGCCAGAAAACCGGTCTGAACTACTACAACATGATCAAAAAAGAGATCTGAGCACTCCGCCCCGCCCTGCCCCACGGCAGTGGCGGGGCTTTTTTGCTGCGGCGGCAGGGCGGGGAAAGCTCTACCGGGATTCACCCCCGGGCACTTGCAGAACCGGCTGAATTGTTGTACAATGAAGCTGCAAGGAGGGATCGGATATGAACGACTATCGCTTCGGCAACCGTCTGTATGACCTGCGCAAGCAGGCCGGGCTGACCCAGGAGCAGGTGGGGATGCTGGTAGGGGTCAGCCCCAAGGCGGTCTCCAAGTGGGAAAATGGCTGGGCAAAGCCCACCACCAACACCCTGCGCGCCTTGGCCAGCCTGTATGGCGTGGGTGTGGACAGGCTGCTGCAATGGAAGGAGGAAACGCCCATGGCAGAAATCCACAAAATTGTACTCACCGGCGGGCCCTGCGCCGGAAAGACCACCGGCTTAAGCTGGATCCAGAACGAATTTACCAAGCTGGGCTACCGGGTGCTGTTTGTCCCGGAGACCGCCACGGAGCTGATTACCGGCGGCGTCACCCCCGGCAGCTGCGGCAGCAACCTGGACTTCCAGCTGTGCCAGATGCGGCTGCAGCTGGAGAAGGAGCGGATTTTTGAGGCCGCCGCCAGGTCCATGCCTGTGGATAAGATTCTGATTGTCTGCGACCGGGGGGCCATGGACAACCGGGCCTATATGAGCGAGCTGGAATTTGCCCGGGTCTTGGAGGCGCTGGAAACGGATGAGATTCAACTGCGGGACAGCTACGACGGGGTGTTCCACCTGGTTACCGCCGCAAAGGGGGCGGAGCAGTTCTACACCCTGGCCAACAATCAGGCCCGCACCGAGACGCCCGCCCAGGCTGCCGCCCTGGATGACAAGCTGATTGCCGCCTGGACCGGGCACCCCCATCTGCGGGTAATTGACAACTGCACGGACTTTACCGGCAAGCTGAGGCGCCTGGTGCAGGAAATCCGCAGCTTCCTGGGTGAGCCGGAGCCCCTGGAAATTGAGCGGAAATTCCTGATTGCCTACCCGGACGTGCGCTGGCTGGAGGGGCTGCCCAACTGCCGCAGGGTGGAGATCATCCAGACCTATCTCACCGCAAAGCCCGGCGAGGAGCTGCGGGTCCGCCAGCGGGGGGAACGGGGCAGCTACGTCTACTACAAAACCTTAAAACGCAGCGTTTCTGACACCACAAGAACAGAAATTGAGCAGCGGCTGAGCCAGAAGGAGTATCTGCAGCTGCTGATGGAGGCCGACCCCACCAGGCGGCCTATCCGCAAGACCCGGTACTGCCTGACCTATGACAACCAGTACTTTGAGATTGATCTCTACCCCTTCTGGCAGGACAGGGCCATTGCCGAAATTGAGCTGGCGGATGCGGGGGCGGAGATCCGCTTCCCCAAGGAGCTGAAGATTCTGAAGGAGGTCACCGACGACCCCGCCTATCGGAACGCCGCCCTGGCCGCCCTTTGACCCACAGAAAGGAGAATTGCCATGAAAGGAAAGCTTCGCCTTTTGACCGCCACCGCCATCGGCATCGCCCTGTTTGTGGTGCTGGCTCTGTGCCTGCAGGTGCCGGTGTTTGAAAACTATTATCTCTGCCTGGGCTATGTGGCCATGGCGGTGTACTGCTGCTGCTTTGGCACCTTCAGCGGTACGGCGGTGGGCACGCTGGGTGTGGTGCTGTACTGCCTGCTCATTGACGGGATGCGCGGCATGCCCGGCTGGGCCCTGGGCAACGCGGTGATCGGCATCGGCCTGGGCCTGACCTTCGCCCGGACCGCCCGGCTGTCCGCCGGGTGGCTGCGGCTCTGTCTGCAGGCGGCCGGTGTGGTGGTCTTCACCGCCCTGGGCATTTTGGGCGTGAAGTCCCTGGTGGACAGTCTGATCCGGTCCCAGCCCTTCCTGGTGCGGGTGGGAATGAACGTCTACGCCTTTGTGGCAGACGCCTTTGTGCTGCTGGTGTCGCTGCCCCTGTGCCGGCTGCTGGAAAAGCCCGCAGCCCGGCTGATGGGCAGAGAATAACGCGCCACGGTTTCCGTCATTTTCGACAGAAACGCCTCTTCCCTTTCGTCACCCTCTCCAATTTGCACAAAGTGAAGGATTTTTCCGTTGCTTTTCTGCACAGATGGCACTATAATAACCATGTATTTCCATATTACGGAAAGGGGAAAACGAGAATGCAAAAACTGGAAAAGCAATTTCATATCCACTGTGTCGAGGGTGACGTGGGCCGCTATGTGATCCTCCCAGGTGACCCCGGCCGCTGTGCTGCCATCGCCGCGCTGTTTGACGACGCCAAGCATGTGACCCAGAACCGGGAATATAACATCTACACCGGCTATCTGCTGGGAGAGAAGGTCAGTGTCTGCTCCACCGGCATCGGCGGGCCCTCTGCCTCCATCGCCATGGAGGAGCTGCACAACATCGGCGCAGACACCTTTATCCGCACCGGCACCTGCGGCGGCATCAACCTGAAGGTGAAGTCCGGCGACATTGTGGTGGCCACCGGCGCCATCCGCTTTGAGCACACCTCCAGAGAATACGCCCCCCTGGAGTACCCCGCTGTGGCCAACCTGGATTTGACCATCGCCCTGCGGGACGCCGCCCTGGCCATGGGCAAGACCACCCACGTGGGTGTGGTGCAGTGCAAGGACGCCTTCTACGGCCAGCACAGCCCCAACAAGATGCCTGTGTCCTATGAGCTGCTGAATAAATGGGAGGCCTGGAAGCGCCTGGGCGTGCTGGCCTCCGAGATGGAATCCGCCGCCCTGTTTGTGGTGGCCGACACCCTGGGCTGCCGCTGCGGCTCCTGCTTCCACGTCATCTGGAACCAGGAGCGGGAGGCCGCCGGGCTGGACCAGACCATGAGCGAGGACACCTCCGCCTCCGTCCGCGTGGCTGTGGACGCCCTGAAGCGGATCATTGCCCAGGATTTGGCCGCCAAGTAACCACAGAACAAATAAGCGCATGGTTTCCGCCCCGGAAGCCATGCGCTTTTTGCTGAAATCTTCACAAAACCTTGCGGGAAAGTTCAGCTTTCCTGCGGAAAACCGTGGTATGATAAAGTATCATAAAGTGTAGGGAGTGATTTTATGCAGTTTGGCAAGCGCGTTTCGGCCCTGCTGCTGGCGGTGTGTATGCTGCTGGGGCTGGTACCCCTGGCCGCCGCCGAGCAGACCCCGGCCGTCGGCGTAACCCTCACCGGCAACACCGGCGCGGTCATCACCTGTGAGAGCACCGTACAAAACGCAGTGATTGACAACAACGACCTGGCCATTGTGGAGCTGCGGGGCAGCCAGATCCGGGTGCTTGGCAAGGACGGCGCGGTGGGCGTGGCCCGGCTGACCGTCCAGACCCAGGACGGCGACCGGGTGATCGACATCCCCATCGGCTACACCACCTTTGTCTTCGACGGCGACAAGCTCACTGTTCTTGAAGGCAGCGATACCGAGTACGAAATTTCCGGCATCAACGCAGCCGCAGAGGAGTATTTGGTCGGCAGTGCCGACTATCCCCTGCCGGTGTCCGTTGACGCAGACGGGAACAAGGTGTACGAGAGTACCGACCTGTACAAGCTGAGCGTTGCCGTGAAGAAAAAGGGCGGCACCTACGTCTTTACCGGCAGCGCCAACGACGCCTCCATCCAGGTGAAAAAGGGCGCCACTGCCCCGGCGGTGCTGCTGCTGGCAGGGCTGGAGCTGCGCTCCTCCTTCACCGCCCCGGTGACCGTGAAGAAGGAGTCCGCCTCCACCGTCACACTGACCGCCCTGGCAGGCTGGACCAGCACCTTGGCAGACGCAGCCTTCAACAACGCCGACCTCTACGGCGACCCCACCGAGGACGGCGGCGACGGCACCAATGTGGAGTATGCCGAGTCTGCGGTAATCAAGGGCAAGACCAACGCCAACCTGACCCTGAACGGCGAGGGTACCCTGCAGCTGCAGTGTGCCTCGAAAAACGCGGTGAAGGTGGGTGCCTACGGCGCCCTGGTCATTGACGGGCCGACGCTGGAGGTCACCTCTGTGAAAAACGGTCTGTCCAGCGACAACACCCTGGAGATCCGCTCCGGCAAGCTCAACGTCACCACCGCCGAGGGGGACTGCATCCGCTCAGATCCAGACGCGGTGGACCCGGAGGCCGGCTGCGCGGGCTGCATCACTATCTCCGGCGGCGAGCTCCAACTCCAATCCGCCAGCGACGGCATCCAGGCCGCACAGGATCTCACCATCTCCGGCGGCGAATTTTCCATCACCACAGGCAGCGGCTGGAACGACAGCAGCTTCAACAAGGACACCATGAGCTGCAAGGGGCTGAAGGCCTCCTGCAACAGTGACGACACCGCCGAGGACATCGCGGCCACCAACGTGCTCACCATCTCCGGCGGCAGCTTTGACCTGAACACCGCCGACGACGCCATCCACTCTGACGGGTCTGTGGTGATCACCGGGGGCGAGTTTTCCATCCGCACCGGGGACGACGGGGTACACGCCGACGTGCAGGCAGACTTCGGCGCCCAGGGCGCTGCAGACTGCGCCGTGGAGCTGACTGTGACCAACTGCTATGAGGGGCTGGAGGCCGGGGACGTGACCTTCTGGTCCGGGTGCTACAGCGTCACCGCCTCGGACGACGGTGTGAACGCCGCAGGCGGCAGCAGCAACGGCTCTGACCCCGGCGGCGGGGGCTGGGACCCCTGGCGTCCCGGCGGCGGCTCCGGCAGTGGGAACACCGGCAGCTATCATCTCTACGTGAAAGGCGGCATGCTGAATGTGAACGCCAACGGCGACGGGCTGGACTCCAACGGCAACCTGGAGCTCACCGGCGGCAGCGTGATTGTATGGGGCCAGGCCTCCGGCGGCGACAACGCCCCCCTGGACTGTGACGGCACCCTGACCGTCAAGGGCGCCACGGTCTTTGCCGCAGGCTCCCGGCAGATGGCGGAGAGTCCCTCCTCCTCCAGCCAGCCCTATGTGCGCTTCGGCTCCTCCGGCGGCGGCTGGGGCGGCGGCAGCTCCAGTACCATTGCCAGCGGCAGAACGGTAAACGTAAAAAACAGCAGCAGCCTAACTGTGTTCAGCATCCTGGCGCCCAAGTCTGTGAATTACGCCCTGTACAGTGACCCCAGCATGACCTCCTCTTCCGGCTGGTCCATCAGCGGAGACACCTCCACCCCCACCGTAACCCGATTCTGGGCGGAGCACAGCTACAGCGCCTACACCCAGACCAGCGCCCCCACCTGCACCGGAACGGGCACCGAAACCGCGGTGTGCCAGCTGTGCGGCAAGACCCTGACCCGGACCACTGAGCCCACCGGCCACAGCTTTACCGTGACCACCGTGGCCCCCACCGCCACCGCGGAGGGCTACGACCTGTACACCTGCACCCTGTGCGGGGGCATGTTCCGCACCAACTTTACAGATCCTGCACAGGGCCCCGACCCCTGCGCCGAGGGCCACACCTGGAACGAGGGGATCCAGACCGCGGCTCCCCGCTGCACTCAGGAGGGCGTGACAACCTACACCTGCACCGTCTGCGGCGAGACGAAGGAAGTCCCCATCCCCGCCCTGGGCCATAACTTTGGGGACAACGGCGTGTGTACCCGCTGCGGGGAAGCTGCCTTTGAAGCGACCTTCCAGTGCAGCGAGGGCTGTGAGGTCACTGTGTACCCCACCCAGGATCTCACCGGCCAGGGGGTGCCCGGCGCCACGTCCGCCTTTGCCAGAAGCGGCGATCTTGGCACCATTGACATCTCCGGCAGCGGCCAGGTGAATTTTACCGTGCAGCTGCAGGAGGGCTATCAGCTTGAGAGCGTCACCGTCACCCCCACGGCAAACTTTAAGAATCTGAAGGGCCCCGCCGACACCGGGGTGGAGAACGGCTACCGGATCACCAAAATCAGCGGCGCTCTCACCGTGTACATCACCACCGAGGCAGCCCAGTCTGACCCGGATCCCACTGCGCCCGGCACAGACCCCACGCCCACAGAACCCGGCACAGAGCCCACCGTACCTGTCACCCCGCCCGCAGAGCCCACCAAGCCCGGCCTGCCCTGCACCAGCGACGAAACCTGCCCGGGCCTGGCACAGTTTACCGATATGCCCGCCAGGGGCAATTGGGCCCACAACCCCATTGACTGGGCTGTGGTAAACCAGGTGACCAACGGCATGACCGCCACCACCTTTGTGCCGGAGGGCACCATCACCCGGGCCCAGGCAGTGACCTTCCTGTGGCGAGCCGCCGGCAAGCCCGCGCCCACCACGGACAAGACAGACTTTACCGACCTGACAGAGGGCGCCTTCTACTACGAGGCCGTGCTGTGGGCCGTGGAAAACGGCATCACCAAGGGCATGAGCCCCACCACCTTCGTCCCCGGCGGCAGCTGTACCCGGGGGCAGATCGTCACCTTCCTGTATCGGTTTGCCGGCAGCCCGGCGACAGACGCTGGGGACAGCCCCTTTACCGATCTGCGCGCCGGCGCCTACTACATCACCTCCGTTGCCTGGGCTGTGGAAAACGGCATCACCAACGGCATGAGCCCCACCACCTTTGTGCCGGAGGGCACCTGTACCCGGGCACAGGTGGTCACCTTCCTGTACCGCCAGCAGGTCCCCGAGGCCAGAATCAAGTAAGCAGTACAAAAAACGCTGTCACAAACCGGAAACCCGGTTTGTGACAGCGCTTTCTTTATTTGGGAGCAGACAGAGGGCAGGCAATTACTTTGCGCCGCACTCCACACCCTCCAGATCCTCGGAGTTGGTCAGCAGGACCGCAACGATCTCGCTGTGGCCGGCTGCCTTGATCTTGTCGATGTCAAAGGCAATGAGCTTCTGACCGGCCTTGACCACATCGCCGTCAGACACGAAGGACTCAAAGCCGTCGCCCTGCATGGCCACGGTGTTCACGCCCACGTGGATCAGCAGCTCC
>DFIE01000103.1:3459-3813 GCA_002372735.1 Clostridiales bacterium UBA3705 | reverse complement strand
GATGTGGGCATCCGCCCCTACGGAGTGACTCGTGCCTATTGCCTATTAGGCCGCAGGCCGTCTTCATTCCTTCATTCCCGCCCTCCGGCGGGTCGAGGTTTTTTGTCAAAAATGTGACGATTTCCCTTGCATTGAATTTCTGCCGATGTTATAATACTTTTACCGGCCTGGGCCGGATTCTGTCATACGGGAGGCAAACTTTATGGAGACCACCAGTGTTGTGATCTGGATCATTGTGCTGCTGGTTGTGGGCGGCGTGGCCACCACCCTGGCCCTCGTCAACCACAAGCCGAAAAAGACGCTGCCCCCTCGCCCCCCGGTCACCCCTCTGACCGGGCCTGAGCCCGTCCGCGA
>DFIE01000103.1:0-3405 GCA_002372735.1 Clostridiales bacterium UBA3705 | reverse complement strand
GAGCCGGCAAAGCCCGAGGGCCCGGTGCTCTCCGGCGGGCTGGTTAAGACCAAATCGGATCCCCCGGACAAGGATCCCCCCATCACGGACGCCAAAAATCGCAGCGTCAACACCGCCATTGTGGACGACAAGGAGCTGGAGCGGATCTACACCGCCGGCAAGCGCGGGTTTGCCATCGTCTGTCCCAACTGTATGGTGGAATATCCCCATGCTCCCAACCGCTGCGCGGTCTGCGGCCATGTGTTCCGCAAGTGACCGTCAACCTACCCGAGAAGGAGAACAGCTATGTTTTGTAAATGGTGCGGTCAGAACGTTGACCTGAAAAACGGGGTGTGCCCCTCCTGCGGCAAGCAGCAGCCCCCCATGACCGACTGCGGCGGCTTTTATAACCTGGTCCCCGGGGCCAAGGCCGCCGAGACCCCTGCCGGCCCCGCCCAGCCCGTCCAGCCCTCCCTGCGAAACAACGACCGGGCCCTCCAGGAGCTGCGCAAGCAGGTGGCCCAGGAGAGCCGGACCACCCGGCTGCTGGGGCTGATCGGCATCGGCGTGGGCGCCCTGGCCCTGCTGCTCACCCTGGTACTGGTGCTGCCCCTGAGCAGCCGGGTCAGCCGGCTGAACCGGGAGTTGGAGGCCCTGGACGCCTCTGTCCGCCAGGCCCCCGCAGCCCAGACGCCCCCCGAGCTCCAGGCGCCCCCTGCAACCCAGGCGCCCCCTGAGACCCTGCCCAATGCCCAGCTCCCGCCGGAGTCCGGCGTGCCCACCGACACCCAGCCCGGCCTGGCCCCCGGCGGCCAGGGCAGCATCAGCCCCATGACCCCAGAACCCCAGCCCACCCAGCCCGGGCCCGAGGGCAGCGGCTTTGACCCCGCCAACCGGGAGTGGACCCTGGACTACAGCCAGTCGCCCACCCGTGTCAGTGTCAGCATGAACGGCAGCTTTCCCCTCAGTGAGCTCCTGACGGCCGATGAAAACGGCGTCTGGAAATACACCTGTGAGGATTCCGACGGCGGCACGGCCGACATCACCCTGACCCGGAGTGAGGAGGACGGCGACGTCCGGTGGACGGTGTCCTACGACTTCGATGACGACCCCGATTCCCCTCTTGGTATCGCCCTGCAGAACCCCACTGCCGACTGGGAGCTCCAGATCGGCAACCAGTGGGAGCAGCTGGAGCCTCGCCCCACCGAGCAGCTGAACGCCCCCTACGAGGTCTCCAAAATCGCTGAAAAGGCCCGCAGCCTGCAGACCGTTGAGCAGGAGCAGGTGACCGGCCTGCGCTGCGTCATCACCCGGCGCAACGTGGCGGGCGAGACGCTGAAAATCACCGTGCTCCTGCCCGCCGAGGCCCTGGAGGACATCAACGACGCCCTGGAACACAGCGACTCCGGCCTGGACCGGGGCCCTTCTAGAAACCCTTAACATTCACATACAGGAGGAACCGATCATGCAAGCGAATCAGCAGGACGGTCTGCACAAGCTGAACCGTGTCTATTCCGTAGACATTGTATTCTGTATTGACGCCACCGGCAGTATGGAGGATGTCACCGGCAAGTCCAAAAAGCTCATCAACATGGTCAAGGAGAACGCCCTGCACTTTCACGACGACCTTTCCCGGCGCATGGCTGAAACGGGCAGGTCCATCAGCCAGCTGCGGGTGCGGGTCATCGCCTTCCGGGACTATCTGGCCGACGGCGACCAGGCCATGCTGGTGACCAACTTCTTCAACCTGCCCCAGCAGGCCGCGGATTTTGAGGCCTGCATCAACTCCATCACCACCATGGGCGGCGGCGACGAACCTGAGGACGGCCTGGAGGCCCTGGCCTACGCCATCCGCTCCGACTGGAACAAGCGCAGCTGGCTCAGCCGCCACGTCATTGTGGTGTGGTCCGACGCCGGCACCCACCCCCTGGGCTACGCCCGGGGCTGTGAGGAGTACCCCCAGGGCATGCCCGCCAGCATGGACGAGCTGACCGAGTGGTGGGACGAAATGCCTATAAGGCAAAAGCGGATGATTCTCTTCGCCCCCAATGAGGAGGGCTGGAAATACATCTCCGACAACTGGGACAACGTGGCCCACGTCCATTCCGCCGCCGGCAACGGCCTGGGCGAGCAGACCTACAGCCAGATTCTGGACCGGGTGGTCTACGCAGTTTAAGCGCAGCCTGCGCCCCGAGGAAGGTCACACCGATCCCCTTTGAGAAACCCTTCACATTCACATACAGGAGGAACCGATCATGCAAGCTTATCAGCAGGACAGTCTGCGCGAGAAAACCAGAGTCTATCCCGTAGACATAGTATTCTGTATTGACGCCACCCGCAGCATGGAGGATTCTACCGGGAAATCCAAAAAACTCATCAACATGGTCAAGGAGAACGCCCTGCATTTCTATGAGGACTTTTCCAGACGGATGTTCCTGCAGGGCAAGGTCATCAGTCAGCTGCGGGTGCGCATCATCACCTTCCGGGACTATCTGGCCGACGGCGACCAGGCCATTCTGGTGACCCCCTTTATGAATCTGCCCCAACAGACTGCGGAGTTTGAGACCGCCATCAACGAAATTAACGCCATGGGCGGCGGCGACGAACCTGAGGATGGCCTGGAGGCCCTGGCCTACGCCATCCGCTCCGACTGGAACAAGAGCGGTCTGCGCAAACGCCACATCATTGTGGTGTGGTCCGACGCCGGCACTCATCCCCTGGGCTTCGCCCGGGGCTGTGAGGAGTACCCCAAGGGCATGCCCGCCAGCATGGACGAGCTGACCAAGTGGTGGGACAAGATGTCTACGGAAAGCAAGCGGCTGATTCTCTTCGCCCCCCATGAGGACGGCTGGAAATACATCTCCGACAACTGGAACAACGTGGTCCACTTCATGTCCGCCGCCGGCAACGGCCTGGCTGAGCAGACCTACAGCCAGATTCTGGACCTGCTGGCCAACAATGTGGCACTTTAAGCGCAGCCTGCGCCCCAAGGAAGGTCACACTGATCCCCTTCGAGAAACCCTTAACATTCACATACAGGAGGAACCGATCATGCAAGCTTATCAACAGGACAATCTGCGCATCCAGCGCATGGGCTATCCCGTGGACATGGTGTTCTGCATTGACGCCACCGGCAGCATGGAGGATTTTACCGGCAAGTCCAAAAAGATCATCAACATGGTCAAGGAAAACGCCCTGAACTTCTACGACGATCTGACCCAGCGCATGGCCGACAAGGACAAGGCCATCAGCCAGCTGCGGGTGCGGGTCATCGCCTTCCGGGACTATCTGGCCGACGGCGACCAGGCCATGCTGGTGACCAACTTCTTCAACCTGCCCCAGCAGGCCGCGGATTTTGAGGCCTGCATCAACTCCATCACCGCCATGGGCGGCGGCGACATCCCCGAGGACGGCCTGGAGGCCCTG
>DFIE01000092.1 GCA_002372735.1 Clostridiales bacterium UBA3705 | reverse complement strand
CGCGATGCCGGAAAAGCTCTCCTGGCTGAAATCGGAGAGCTTGGAGAAGGCCTCCTGGCGGACGTCCCACTTTTTCATCATGTACCTGCCCAGCACCGTGGCCGAGGCCAGCAGCAGGGCCGTGGGGATCATGGACAGCAGGGTGAGCAGCCAGTTCATGCGCAGCATCTTCCACACTGCCAGCACCCCCAGGAGCAGAGCGTCAAAAAACATCATCACGCCCCAGCCGAAGCACTCCTGAACGGTGTCCAGGTCGTTGGTGAACAGACTCATCAGACTGCCCACCTTGTTGTGCTGGTAGTAATTCTGGCTCAGATGCCGGGCGTTGTCAAACATCCGGTTGCGCAGGTCCTCCTCGATGCGGATGCCCGCGCCGAAGAACATCACCCGCCACAGAAACCGGCCCGCCACCATGGCAAAGATAATGCCCACCATGGGCAGGAGGATCCGGTCCAGCAGGAAGGGCATATCAAAGGCCACCCGGCTGCCCCGGTAGTCCACCGTGCCGGCGTTGACCCCGTTGATCACCATCTGATACAGGTTTGGAATGCGCAGCTGCAGATAATCCACCGTGACCAGAGACAGCAGGCCCAGCAGCAGCCGCAGGGCGTGGATCCGGTAGTAACGGTTGATGTGCTTGCCGAAGATCAAGGCGACACCTCCCTTCACAAAAAGTGAAGAATTTATGGATATTCTACCCATCTGTCCCCCCTTTGTCAACCGCATTTCTGGTCAAAGAGGGGAAAATGGACGGCTGTGGTTGACGCAGCGGGCTTTGGGTTGTATAATGCACAATAATACTACCAAGCAAGGAGGTAATTCCTATGTGTCCAGGACTGGATACCATCTGCGTCCAGGGCGGCTACCGTCCAGGCAACGGCGAGCCCCGGCAGATTCCCATTGTACAGAGTACCACCTTCCAATATGCCACCGGAGAGGATATGGCCAAGCTCTTTGACCTGGAGGCCAGCGGCTACTTTTACAGCCGGCTGCAAAACCCCACCTGTGACACCGTGGCTGCCAAGATCTGCGCCCTGGAGGGCGGCACCGCCGCGATGCTCACCGCCTCCGGCATGGCCGCCAGCTTTTTTGCGGTGTTTAACATCGCCTCCTGCGGGGACCACGCGGTGGCCTGCTCCACCATCTACGGCGGCACCTATAATCTCTTTGCCGTGACCATGAAGCGCATGGGCATTGACTTTACCTTTGTCTCCCCCGACGCCAGCGACGAGGAGCTGGAGGCCGCCTTCCGGCCCAACACCAAGCTGGTCTTTGGCGAGACCATTGCCAACCCCGCCCTGCGGGTGCTGGATTTGGAGCGGTTTGCCCGGGCTGCCCACGCCCACGGGGTGCCCCTGATTGTGGACAACACCTTTGCCACCCCGGTGAACTGCCGTCCCTTTGACTTCGGCGCGGACATTGTGATCCACTCCACCACCAAGTATATGGACGGTCACGGCAGCGCCGTGGGCGGCGCCATTGTGGATTCCGGCAAATTTGACTGGACCCGCTGGCCCGACAAGTACCCCGGTCTGTGCACCCCCGACGAGAGCTACCACGGGGTGACCTACACCCAGCGCTTCGGCCTGGAGGGGGCCTATATCACCAAGGCCACCGCCCAGCTGATGCGGGACTTCGGCGCCATCCAGAGCCCCCAGAGCGCATATCTGCTGAACCTGGGGCTGGAATCCCTGCACATCCGGATGAAGCGCCACTGCGAAACCGGCCTGGCCGTGGCCAAGTACCTGGCCCAGAGCCCGGACGTGAGCTGGGTGTGCTACCCCGAGCTGCCCGACCACCCCGACCACGCCCTGGTAAAAAAATATCTGCCCAAGGGCAGCTGCGGCGTGATCAGCTTTGGGGTAAAGGGCGGCAGGCAGGCCGCCGAGCGGTTTATGCGGAGGCTGAAGCTGGCCGCCATTGAGACCCATGTGGCCGACGCCAAAACCTGCTGCCTGCACCCGGCCTCCACCACCCACCGGCAGATGAACGACGAGGAGCTGCTCAGCGCCGGGGTCAGCCCGGATCTGATCCGGCTGAGCTGCGGGCTGGAGGACGCCGCCGACCTGATTGCCGACCTGGAGCAGGCCCTGGCAGGGGCCCGGGCTTAACCCCGGCTGCACGCCCCGGTGCAAAAGAAACCGGCACGCTGCAAACAGTGCGTTTGCAGCGTGCCGGTTTTTCGGGCTTTATCGGTATTGGATGCGCAGGCCCTTGACGGTGAGGGGGTTGATCTGGGCCACCACCCGGTCGCCCACGGCGCAGTCGATGTCAGTGACGTCCACCACCGCGTGGACCATGCCCACATGGCCCAGGACCCGGCACTTTTGGTCGTTGACGCTGACCAGGATCTTGTGGGGGAAGAACAGGTTTTTGATGTGGTGCAAAATGCCCCGCAGGCTGTCACGCAGGCGGAAGAGATCGTTCTCCCGCTGGGCCGCAAAGCCGTTATACCAGCCCAGACCGATGATGGCGGTGCGGGTTTGCTCCCGGGCCTTGAAGCCCGCCCCGTAGCCCACGGTGTGGCCCTTGGGGATCCACCGCAGCTCCTCCACGGTACACTCGGCATAGCCGATCTTTTTGAGACTGAGCTTGCTTTGGAAGCAGAGCCGGCCCAAAAACGCGGAGCCGATGCGCACCCCGTCCATGTGCATATCGGGATACTTGAGGAAGGCCGAGGAGTTGCAGCAGTGGGCCATGCCGGTTTCGTACCCGGCCTTTTGCAGCCGGTCCACCAGGGCGGTGAACAGCTCAAACTGCTTGCGGGTGGCCTTTTCGCTGCAGAAGGCGGAGTGGAAGTGGGTGTAGATGCCGCTGACCGCCAGGTTTTTCATATACTCGTACAGAGAGATGATCTTGTCTGCGTCCTCGGGCAGGAAGCCGTAGCGGCCCATGCCGGTGTCAATGCAGATGTGCACCTCGGCCACGGTGGCCCGCTCGGCCGCAATGGCGTTGACCGCCACGGCGGTCTCGTAGGAGCCGATGGCGAGTATCACGTTTTGGTCCAGCAGGGCGTTGATCTCGTGGGGGTCCGCCGTGGAGCGGAGCATCAAAATGGGCGCGTCGGCATACTCCTCCCGCAGGTGGGAGGCCTCTCTGAGCTCGGTTACCGCAAAGCGGTCAATGCCGTTTTCCCACAGCAGCCTCGCCATGGGCAGCAGGCCCAGACCGTAGCCGTTGCCCTTCAGCACCCCCCAGATGGGGGTATCCCCGGCAAAGCGCCGTATGGCCTGGATGTTATGAATGAGCGCGTCCCGCTCCACCACATATGCTTTCATGGCAGTCCCTCACAATCAATTGGATTTTGGGGTAGTTTGGGCTTATTTGCCCCGGTTTTTGATCAGGTAGACCCGCTTGCGGACCTCTTTGAACACAGAGGTGGATTTTTCAATGGTGTTGTACCAGAAGCGGCTGAGCACCAGGTCCATCTCGC
The DNA here is from genome assembly GCA_002372735.1 of Clostridiales bacterium UBA3705. Next base: position 8,071 of record DFIE01000092.1, on the reverse strand, counting down.
CCACAAACTCGGTATAGTCGCCGTTGAAGCCCCGCTTAAACTTGACCAGGCCGTAGAGGGGGTGATCCTCTCCCACGTCGCCGGGAACGCCCCGGAAGTCGTACACCCGGCAGTTTTTCTCCACCGCCCAGCGGATCATCTGCCACTGGAGCAGATAGTTGGGCATATAGTTGCGGTCCTCATTGGAGCTGGCCCCGTAGAGATACCAGACCTTATCGCCGTACCAGATGGCCAGGGTGCCGGCAATGGCCTTGCGCTTGGTGGTACCGTCGGGCTGGGGCTCGTCGATAAAGGCCATGTACAGCCGGGCGTGCTCGCCCAGGTTGTCAAGGATGTCGGCAAAATACTCCGGCTGGCGGGTGACAAAGCCGTCCCGGACGCCGGTGGTGAGCATGAGCCGGCCAAACTCCGGCACCATCTCCTTGCCGCAGATCTCCACCTGCACCCCCTTGCGGATGGCCAGACGGATGTTGTAGCGGGTCTTCTGGTGGAAGGAGGCCAGAAGCTCGTCCTCGGTGCGGCCGTTCAGGTACAGGCGGAACACATACCGGGGCTGGATGGCCTCAAACTTTTCGCCGCCGGACTTCAGTTCAAAGCCGTAGCGGAGCATATAATCGGTAAAGGCGGTTTCGGAGGAGGGAATATCGGGGTCGATTTTGAACACATAGGCCTTGAACTCCTTGGCCAGTGCCTTGGCCGCGGCGTAGAGCTCGTCCATGGTGGCGTAGTCGTCAATGTCGCAGACGGGGCCGCGGCTGGCGTACATCATGGCCCTGCCAAAGCCGGGCATCTTGCGGATCAGCACAGACAGCGTGCCCTTGATGCGGCCGTCCTCCCCCCGGCAGGCAATGGCCCGCCAGGTCCAGGCAGATTTCTGCTTGGCCCAATAGGAGCTCTGGGCAAAGTTGCCCTTGGGGTGCCCCTGGACAAACGCCTCGTATTCCGCCAGGGTTTTTTCGGTAATGATTTCAGTCATGGTATTGGCGCAATCTCCCTTATACTTATACTGTTATCTACTGTACCACAAAGCGCGCTGTTTTGCAAGGGGAAAGTCACGGCGGCGGGAGATTTCCCCGGAATTCCTATTGACTTTCTGTGAAAAATATAGGATAATGGTCTGACCAATTTTCAGATACTGTGATGGAGGCACGTACGATGAATCGTCTTCTTCTGATCATGAACCCCTGCGCCGGCATGAAAAAGGCCAATCCCCAGCTGACCGACATTCTCTCGGTCTTTGGCAAGGCGGGCTATGAGTGCCTGGTGTTTATGACCCAGCGCCGGGGGGATGGGGTGGAAATCGCCGCAAAATATGCCAACCAGGTGGATCTGGTGGTGTGCATCGGCGGCGACGGCACCTTTAACGAAACCATCTCCGGCGTGTGCCGGGCGGGCTCCGACACCCCCATCGGCTATATCCCCGCCGGCTCCACCAACGACTTTGCCGCCAGCCTGAACCTCTCCAAGCATGTGGTCCACGCCGCCCAGGACATTGTGGACGGCGAGCCTGTGGCCTTTGACGTGGGCCGGTTCCAGGATCGTTATTTTACCTATGTGGCCTCCTTTGGGGCCTTTACCAAGGCCTCCTATGCCACCTCCCAAAACGTGAAAAACGCCCTGGGCCACCTGGCCTATGTGCTGGGGGGCATCAAGGAGCTGTCCAGCATCCGCAGCTACCACCTGTGGTCCATCCTGGACCACGACCAGGTGGTGGAGGGGGAATATATCTTCGGTGCCATCAGCAACTCCACCTCGGTGGGGGGCATCCTGACCCTGGACCCCAAGCTTGTGGACATGAACGACGGCCAGTTTGAGCTGCTGCTGGTGAAGTCCCCGGAGAATCTCAGCTCCCTGGCGGAGATCGTCCGGGCGCTGAGCGTGCAGGACTACTCCTCCCCCATGCTCACCTTCCACACCGCCCGCCACCTGCTAGTGGAGGCCGACCCCCAGATGGACTGGACCCTGGACGGTGAATACGCCCCGGGCAGCGACCGCATCGAGATCGAAAATCTCCACAGCGCGGTGCGGATCATTGTGGGCAGGGACCAGTAAGCCATGCAGAACACCACGCTGTGCTACCTGGAGCGGGAGGGCTGCTACCTGATGCTCCACCGGGTGAAAAAAGAGCAGGACGCCAACCGGGACAAGTGGATCGGCATCGGCGGCCACTTTTTGGAAAACGAGAGCCCCGAGGACTGCGTCCGCCGGGAGGTGCTGGAGGAGACCGGCCTGCGTCTCACCCGCTTCCGCTATTGCGGGCTGGTCACCTTTGTCTCTGACCGGTGGGAGGGGGAGTATATGCACCTGTTCCACGCCGATGGCTTTACCGGCAGCCTGACCGACTGCGACGAGGGGACCCTGGAGTGGGTGCCCAAGGCCAAAATGGCCCTGCTGCCCCAGTGGGAGGGCGACAAGCTCTTCCTGGGGCTGATGGAGCAGGGCGGCCCCTTCTTCTCCCTGAAGCTGTGCTATGAGGGCGAGCGCCTTGCCGCCGCCTGGCTGAACGGGAAGCCCATGTAAAAAAAACGCCAGCTCTGCCCGGGAGGCAGGGTTGGCGCTTTTTTTGTGCCGGTTATTCGCTCATGTCCGTGTCCGGCTGGATCTGGAACTGATATTCCGGGTATGCCTTGGCCAGCTCCAGGGTAAGCTGTTGGCAGAAGGTCTCCCGGTCCCGGACGGAGAAGTCGATCACCGTGTCAAACCGGATGACCCGGCCGCTGAGATAGAAGCCATGCAGCTGCAGCACCTCGGGGTGGGACATGACCCGGCGGCGGATGTCCTGGGCCAGGACGGCAGCCTGGTCGTCGGTGGTGTTGACGGAGTAGACGCTGATGCCCGTGAGGAAAACCCCCAGCTCCCGGGCGACCTTGTCGGTGATGGCCCGCTCCAGGGTGTCCAGCTCTCCGGCGGTGAGGGTGTCGTCCACCTCGATGTGGATGGAGCCCATGTAGCTCTCCGGGCCGTAGCTGTGTAAAATGAGATCGTAGGCCCCGTGGACCTGGTCAAACGCACACACGGCGGCCTTGACCGCCCGGGCCACCTCCGGCTCCACCCGCTGGCCCAGGATCTGGGAGAGGGTGTCGCGGAGCATCTCCACGCCGGACTTGAGAATGAACAGGGAGATCACCGCGCCCAGCCAGGCCTCCAGCGACAGGCCCCAGAGCAGGAAGACGACCGCTGCCGCCAGGGTGGAGGCGGAGATGATGGAGTCGTTCAGCGCGTCCTTGCCGGAGGCGGTGAGGGCGTCGGACTTGACCTTTTTGCCTGTGGCGGAGACGTAAAGCCCCAGCAGGATCTTCACCACCACTGCCACCGCCAGGATCACCAGGCTGACCGTGGTGTAGGACGGGGTTTCGGGGTGGAGAATCTTTTTGACCGACTCCACCAGGGCGGTGACGCCGGCGTACAGGACGATGACGGAGATCAGGGCTGCGCTGATATACTCCACCCGGCCGTGGCCGTAGGGGTGCTTTTTATCCGGCCTCTTGCCCGCCAGGCGGGCGCCCACAATGGTGATCACCGAGGAAAGCGCGTCGCTGAGATTGTTCACCGCGTCCATGGTGACGGCAATGGAGGACGTGAGCATGCCCACGGCGGCCTTGAAGCCCGCCAAAAACAGATTTGCCAGAATGCCGAGGATGCTGGTGCGAATAATCACTTTTTGCCTTTGCATCCGGATTCCTCCTTTCTTTCCGGGATATTGTACCCCACCCGGGGCCGGAACGCAACCCCTGTTTTGCCCCGAAACCGGGTTTTTCGGAAAATGCTTGCATTCCACCGGGAGATTTGGTATAGTGTACATTATAATATAGAATTCCGGGGCCAATCGCCCCCCAGGAGGTGCTTCCATGGCGGAATATCTGACCAGCAGGACCAATCCCTATCTGCAGCAGGTGAAGCGGCTGATTTCCAGCCGGAAGGACCGCTATGCCCTGGGCCGGTTTGTGGCCGACGGGCCCAAGCTGGTGGACGAGGCCATCCGCTGGGGACTGCGGCCGGAGGCTGTGCTGGTGCGGGAGGATCTGGATTACCCCGTGCCGGAGGGCGTGCGCCACATCCGGGTCCCCGCCCGGCTGATGGCCGACATCTCCCGGATGGACACCCCCCAGGGGGTGCTGGCCGTGTGCCCCATGCCTGCCCGGGCCCCGGCCCGGCCGGTGCCCGGCTGCCTGATTCTGGACGGAATTCAGGACCCGGGAAATCTGGGCACCATTTTGCGCACCGCCGACGCCTTTGACGTGCCGGTGTTCCTCTCTGACGGCTGCGCCGACCCCTACAGCGAAAAGACCGTGCGGGCCACCATGGGGGCAGTGTTCCGCTCGCCCCCGGTGCAGGCCTCTGCCCAGACCCTGCTGGACGGGTGCCGGGCCGCGGGGATCCCGGTGTGCGTCACCGCCCTGACCGGGGCGGCCAAGGACATCCGCCGGGTGGCGCTGGAACAGTGCGCCACGGTGATCGGCAGCGAGGGCAGGGGCGTCAGCCCCCTGTGGCTGCAGGCGGCAGACCTGGCCGCGGTGATCCCCATGGAGCCCCGGTGCGAGAGTCTCAACGCCGGGGTGGCCGCTGCCATCGTGCTGTGGCAGCTGAGGGCAGGCCGATGAAGGAGAACTGGATTTGGCTGGCCGGGCGCAAGGGCATCGGCCCGGTGCGGGCCCGGAAGCTGCTGGACAAATTTCCCGGGGCGGAGGGCCTGTTTCTGGCCTCCCCCGCAGACTACCGCAAGGCCGGCTGCACCGATGCCCAGGTGCAGGCCCTGGACGACAAGGATCTGACCGAGGCCAAGGCCATCCTGGCCCGGTGTGAGCAGCTGGGAATCCGGGTGCTCACCCTGGCAGACGACGACTACCCCGCCGCCCTGCGGCAGATTCCCGATGCGCCGGTGGTGCTGTACTGCAAGGGCCGGCTGCCGGAGCTGGAGCAGCTGCTCAGCATCGGCATTGTGGGCAGCAGGAAGGCCTCCCCCGCGGGGCTGGACAGCGCCATGACCTTTGCCTACCAGCTGGGCCGCAGCGGCGCGGTGACGGTAACGGGCCTGGCCCGGGGCATCGACACCGCCGCCGCCCGGGGCGCCCTGCGCTCCGGCGGGCCGGTGATCGGCGTGCTGGGCTGCGGCATCGACCAAATCTACCCCCGGGAGAACGAGGCGCTCTACGCCCAGGTGGCGGAGCAGGGCTGTCTGCTTTCGGAATACAGCCCGGGCACCCCGGCGCTGAGCCCCCACTTCCCGGCCCGGAACCGGATCATCAGCGGCCTGTGCGACGGCATCCTGGTGGTGGAGGCCTCCATCCAGAGCGGGGCCCTGATCACCGCCCGCACCGCCCTGGATTACGACCGGGACGTGTTCGCCCTGCCCGGCAGCCTGCACAACCCCAACTGCGCAGGCTGCAACCTGCTGCTGCGCCAGGGCGCCGGCCTGGTGATGGACGGGGCGGAGATTGCCACAGAGTACCTGTGGCGCTACCCCGATACCCTGGAGCCCTGCGCCGACCCCCTGCCTGAGGAGCCCACTGCCCCCCAGCCGGAGGCTGCGCCGGAGCCCACACCCCCGCCGGAGCCCCCTGCCCCGCCGGAGGAGGATCTGGAGCAGGCGGTTGACCCGGAGCCGGAGCCCCCGGCGCCTGTGGATCTCAGCGGCCTGGCTGGGGAGCTCACCGACACCCAGATGCTCCTGCTGGAGCTGCTGGCCCGGGAGTGCGGGCCCCTGCCCCTGGAGCTGCTGACCGACCGCAGCGGCCTGCCCCCCGCCAGAACCATGACGGAGCTCACCATGCTGCAGATCAAACACTACATTCGCGCCCTGCCCGGGCGGCGTTACGCCCTGGACGAGGGAATACAATAGCAGGAGGTTTATTCATGGCAACGCAAGCCCCGAATCTGGTCATCGTGGAGTCCCCCTCCAAGGCGAAGACCATCGGTAAATATTTAGGTCCGGACTACCAGGTGAAGGCCTGTATGGGCCATCTGCGGGATCTGCCCAAGAGCACCATGGGCGTGGATCTGGACCACGACTTCACCCCGGACTACCAGCCCATGGCCGCCAAGGCGGACCTGATCAAAGAGCTGAAATCCGCCGCCGCCAAGGCCGAGACCGTCTATCTCGCCACCGACCCGGACCGGGAGGGCGAGGCCATCAGCTGGCACATCAAGGAGCTGCTGAAGCTGCCCGAGGAGAAGACCAAGCGGGTCACCTTTAACGAAATCACCCGGGGGGTGGTCACCAAGGCCATCGCCCAACCCAGAGACATCGACATGGATCTGGTGGATGCCCAGCAGGCCCGCCGGATTCTGGACCGGATTGTGGGCTATCAGCTCTCTCCCCTGCTGTGGCGCAAGGTCCGCAGGGGCCTGTCCGCAGGGCGGGTCCAGTCTGTGGCCACCCGGCTGGTGGTGGAGCGGGAGAGAGAGATCCGGGCCTTTGTGCCCGAAGAGTACTGGTCCCTGGACGTGGAGCTGGGCTGCCTGGGCAAGCCGGGCACCTTTACCGCCCACTACTACGGCAGCCCCAAAAAGCGCACCCTGGAAAACGAGACCCAGGTGCTGGCCGTGGTGCAGGACGTGGAGGGCCAGCGCTTTACCGTAGAGAGCATCAAAACCGCGGAAAAGCGCCGCTCCCCTGCCCCGCCCTTCATCACCTCTACCCTGCAGCAGGAGGCCTCCAGAAAGCTGAACATGACCCCCAAGCGCACCATGGCCATTGCCCAGCAGCTGTATGAGGGCGTGGATCTCACCGGCCACGGCACCCAGGGTCTGATCACCTATATGCGTACCGACTCCCTGCGGCTGTCTGACGAGGCCCTGTTTGCCGCCCGGGACTTTATCCGGGGCAGGTACGGCCCGGCCTATGTGCCCGACAGCCCCCGGCGGTACAAATCCAAAAACAACGCCCAGGACGCCCACGAGGCCATCCGGCCCAGCAACGTGGCCCTGGACCCGGAATCCATCCAGGCGGATCTCACCCGGGACCAGTACCGGCTGTACAAGCTGATCTGGAGCCGGTTTGTGGCCTGCCAGATGGCCAACGCCGTGTATGACACCGCCACCATCGAGACCAGCTGCCGGAGCCATGTGTTCCGCTCCAACCACCAGAGTCTGAAATTCTCCGGCTTTTTGGCCCTGTACGAGGAGGGCCGGGACGACGACAGCCAGGAGGTGCTGGACGCCCTGCCCGAGCTGAAGCAGGGCGAGCAGGTGCAGCACCTGTCCTCCAAGCGGGAGCAGCACTTTACCCAGCCCCCCGCCCGCTACACCGAGGCCACCCTGGTGAAGGCCATGGAGGAGAAGGGTGTGGGCCGGCCCTCCACCTACGCCTCCATTGTCTCTACCATCCAGGACCGGGAGTACGTGGTGAAAAAGGACAAGCGGCTGGAGCCCACCCCCCTGGGCGAGGTGGTCACCCAGCTGATGATGGACCGGTTCAGCGACGTGATCGACGTGGAGTTCACCGCCGGCATGGAGCATAAGCTGGACGAGGTGGAGGCAGGCAAGCTGCCCTACAAGCAGGTGCTGCGCGACTTTTACACCGGCTTCCACCGGGAGATGGAAAACGCCGAGGAGGCCCTGAAGGACACCCGCATCAAGATCCCCGAGGAGGTCACCGACGAGATCTGCGAGGTCTGCGGCCGGAATATGGTGGTCAAGTTTGGCCGCTTCGGCAAGTTCCTGGCCTGCCCGGGCTGGCCGGAGTGCAAAAACACCAAGCCCATTGTGGAGCATATGCCCGGCCGCTGCCCCCAGTGCGGCGCCGGGATGCTGAAGCGCAAGTCCAAGCGGGGCTTTGCCTATTACGCCTGCGAGACCGGCCAGGAGTGCGGCTTTATGACCTGGGACGTGCCCACCGACCAGGACTGCCCCGCCTGCGGCCAGACCATGTTCAAGCGCTCGGGCCGGGGCCGGATGAAGCCCTTCTGCATCAACCCCAAGTGCGAGAACTTCCTGCCCGAGGACCAGCGGGGTTATTACCGCAAGAAGGACACCGCCGCCGAACAGCCGGACCAGGCCGCCCAGGCAGCCCCCGCCGCCGACCAGCCCGCAGCCAAGAAGCCCGCAGCCAAGAAGACTGCGGCCAAGAAGA
>DFIE01000152.1:225-2516 GCA_002372735.1 Clostridiales bacterium UBA3705 | reverse complement strand
ACGCCCATGGCGTGGCAGGAGATTTCGGAAATGTTCTCGTCGGCAAAGGGGACCTTGTTGCGGCCGTAGCCGGTGCCGATGAGGTATGCCAGCTCCTGGGAGGACTGCAGGCCGACCTGCTTGAGAACCTCCTCCATGGCCATTTTGGCGCTGGCCTCAGAGTTGATCTTGCTCTTGATGGTGGTGTTTGCACAAATCTTGCCGGTTTCATCCAGAATGACTGCCTTGGTGTAGGTAGAGCCCACGTCGCATCCGCCAAAGTATTTCATGTTTTATATCTCCTTTATTATTTGAGGTGTTACATACAGGCTTCGTCGTCAAAATCACAGAGCGTGGGATCCACAGGCTCCGCCTTCATGACTGTGCGCATATACTCGTTGACCTTGTCGCGCATGGTCTTGCGGGACACGGTACGGGGATCCATCAGGTCGTGCTCGATCCAGATCATGTGGTAGTTCTTCTCCCGGGCCTGCTCGTCCAGGATGCCCTGGAGGGTGGCCATGTTCTTGCAGGCCACGTTTTGGTACATGATGATGATCTCCGCCCGCCAGGCCTCCACCTGGCGCCAGAGCTCATCCACCACGTTGTGGTAGCCGCCGTTGGTGTGGCGGCGCATGACCATGCGCTCGTACAGCCGGGCCAGATCCTGGAGGGCCTTTTCTTTGTCTTCGGTCTCCATGGGCTTGGTGAAGTTGAGGGATTCCATCTCCACCAGGATGTCAATGCCCCAGCAGTTGGCCAGCCAGTTGGAGAAGTTGGCGTAGTAGTGGGCCGGGCAGGACCACACAATGCCCCGGTAGCGCATCTTGCCCACCCAGGCCTCCTCACGGCGCTCATAGGCCTGGAGCATCAGCTTGTTGACCTTTTCAAAGGTTTTGATGGTGCGCGGATCTGCGCCGCCGTCCATCTCGTAGTTCCACTTGCGGAACAGCTCGTAGCAGGGACCGATGATCTGGGGATGGTCGGTCTTGTTGACCTCCCACTTCTCCAGCTCGTAGGCAGTCTCCTGGTTGAAGCGCTTCATGGTGGCAAAGTAGTGGTCCCAGTTCCACTTGGCGCCGGTCTTTTCCTCTACAAAGCGGATGCAGGCCTTGATGTCCTCGGCGGCGTCCTCCACGGTCTCTTCGTACTCATAGCGGACCGGGAAGGTCAGGTGGAAGACAGGCAGATCCGGGAACCGGCGGGACATATAGCTGGAGGCCATGGTGCTGCCGTCGCAGGGCATGGAGCTGGAGATGAAGCAGGAGCCCATATGGGGCAGGGCGTCAATGACCAGGGCGCCGCACTCGGAGGAGGGCACCGGGCAGGTGTCTGCCGGCAGGCCGAAGGACTCCACCGCGTCAATGTAGGGCACGCAGGTCAGCTGGTCGATCTCACTGACCAGGAAGACCGGCATGAGCTGATAGGGAATGCCCAGCAGATCCGGGAAGCCCGCCATGATCTGGCCCATGGTCATCTCGTCAAAGAGGACGACCTTCTTGTTCAGCTCCTCGGAATTGCCGTTTTTCTTGTCGCACTTGGCCAGGAAGACCAGATTCTCCGCCACATAGCGGAAAATATCGTAGATCATCAGGTGGCTCATCTTTAAGGCGGTGCCCCGCTGGCCCATGGTGTTTTTGTCCATAAAGCCCACGCAGCACATATAGGAGATCATCCACCGGTACCACAGCGTGGCGTTCAGGGCGGGGACCAGGTCCTTGGAGAAGGTGCCCAGCAGCATCCCCCACATTTTAAGCCACTCGGCAAAGTCTACGCCGGTGTCCTTCACGCCGCGCCACTCCCGGCGCACCGTGGCCATGGCCCCGGAGCGGTAGAGCTTGCCCAGGTGTTTTTCACCGTTCTTTAGCAGGTCCAGCCGCTGGTCCTTGGTCATGGCCTTGACCGCGGCGTATTCCTCGGCCACCCGCTTGCCGTCGGCCTTGAGATTGTCCACGGTCTTTTGGAAGGCGGCCTTCCAGTCGGTTTCCTTGAGCATCTGGCCCACAATGCCGCCGATCTCCTTCAGGTTCTCCCCCTGGGCCTTCCAGTCCATTTTGTTCTTGGCCCGGAAGAAGGCGGGGTTCGGGTATTTCAGCTTGGCCATTACTTATTCCCTCCGTTCTTTTGGATCCGCTTGATCTCCAGCGATTCCACAAAGGCCTGGAATCGGGTGCGCAGCTGGCCGGAGGATCTGGCGTTATAGGGGCGGTCGATGGAGAGCACCGGCCAGCCCACCTCGGTTGACATGATGTGGCTTACCAGGGCCCGCTCAAAGCCCCAGAAGTCGCAGAATTTCATCTGCTCGTAGATGA
>DFIE01000152.1:0-178 GCA_002372735.1 Clostridiales bacterium UBA3705 | reverse complement strand
CTGCTCGTAGATGATGCCGTCGGCGTTGTACTCTCTGGCCAGACGGTCGGCGGTGTCGCGGCGCTGCTGGACCTTCTCGTCGCTGATGTAGCGGGCGCACTCGCTGACCTGCATATAGTGCCGGCAGATCTGGTCCAGGGCGGGCTCGTCGTCGTTCAGCTCAATGACCTCCCGGCCG
>DFIE01000001.1 GCA_002372735.1 Clostridiales bacterium UBA3705 | reverse complement strand
GGGCGGATGAAAGGCATCCGCCCCTACGGAGAGGCGCGTGCGTTTTCCGGGGCCCGGCGGTATGGGTGACCTTTTATGGCCGCTCACTGAGCGGCCCCTACGGAGAGGCGTCTGCGTATCCTGTGACACCTCCGGGGCCAAGCAGCTGCGCCGGCAGACGGTCTTTCCGGAGGGGTGCCGCCGGGCCTTTGAGATGGGGGCAGACCTGGTTTCAAACCCCTGATAAACGAAGAGACGCCGCGGCCGCGGCGTCTCTTGCGTTATGACAGGTTATTTGATGGCGATGGCGGTGATGGTCATGACCATAAAATAGAAATCCGGCTTTAAAAACACGTCCTGCAGGGCCTCCAGATCCTCCACCAGGGTCTCGTGCTTGGCCCGGTAGTCCGGGTTGTCGGGGTCGGTGGCCAGCTGGCGGGCGGTGTAGTCCGAGCGGAACTTGAAGTAGTACCGGAACAGCTCGTCCCGCTCGTCCGGGGTGATGCCCACGGTGTCGTTTTCGATATAGTTCATCTTGATGTCCGTAAAGCCCACGCTGCGCAGCAGGGAGTAGAACTTTCGGGCGTGGAAGCGGTCGCTGATGTTTTTGGTGTTGATAGACTCCTCCACGATCTTTTCCACCAGGCCGTCGTCGCCGTAGGAGACCAGGGCCCCGTCGTCCACCCCCCGCAGGATGATGGCCCCGCCGGGGTTCAAAAACCGCCGCAGCTTTCGGAGCACCCGCTTGGGCTGCTTGAGATGGTGGATGGTCAGGGCCGAAAAGACCAGGTCAAAGCCCGGGATGTCCAGCTCCTCCATCAGGGCTTCCAGCTCGTCGTCAAAGTCCGGGGACTCCACGTCCAGCCGGCGGTAGCGGAAGCAGTCGTGCTCCTTGGTCTTGTCCAGCATGGTCTGGTTGGTGTCAACGCCCAGCACGGTGTCAAAGCCGTATTCCGGCAGGAACCGGCTTTCGGTGACGTAGCCGTCGGCGCAGCCGATGTCCAGGCCGTAGAGCTTCTCCTTCCGGCCAATGCGCTTGAGCGCGTAGAGGAAGCTCTTGTGGTCGCTCTCCAGGCTGAACTGGGACTGGATGCGCAGGCGCTTGCGCTCTGAGGCCTTGCTGGACTGGTAGCTGGACTCGGTCTTCTGCTTTAAGTAGGCGGTGTGCTTCTGCACCGTGGACACCGCGCCGCCGGCGGGGGCCGCCGGGGCGGCCTGCTTTTCAAAGGCGCTCTCCACGCCCCGCTCCAGCTCGCTGTAGCCGATGACGGCAAGCCAGCTCATCAGGCAGTCATAGACCAGCCGGGCCTCGTTTTCGGTGCAGCCGGCGCTGCTGTGGGTCAGCCGGTTGCGCAGCTCTACGATATAGTCCAGGGAGATGCTTTTCAGCAGGCCGAACTCCTTGCCGGTGTGCCGCTCCCATTTTTGCAGCAGCCTGCTGCGGCCGAAGGCCGCCACCAGCTGGCCGAAGCCGAAGTCCGCGTAGCCCTTGGTGCCACGGCCGATGGCGTTCTCCGCCTCCAGCAGATCCCCGCGCTCGGCAAAGGGGAGCTCTGCCAGGGCCTGGCGGTAGATGCTTTTGAGCACCTCCTCCATGATGCTGCAGCTCTCCTTGATGGCGGAGTCGTAGTAGCCCATCCGGACGAAATTGCGGATTTTTTCCAGCTGGTTGTGCTTGTTTGTCAGCATGCCGATCACCTCTCAACTCTGGATTTTATCACAGTCCCGGGGGAAACGCAACCGGAAATTGACTTTTTCCACCTGCCGCTGTATAATCATACCGAACAGGGGGTGTTTCTATGGAACCGTCGTCCAAGCCGGCCGATCAGTTTACCAGTGTGTTTTTCTGCTTCCGCTTTGACCGGTCGCAGCTGGATTATCGGCAGCTCACGGTGCCCTTTACCAAGTCCAACGGCAAGCAGACGCTGCTCTGGCAGCCGGAGCCGGTGCACACCTATCACCTGAAAAACAGTGTGGCGGAGATTTTACAGGGGGGCGAGACCGCCCTGGCCTGCTGCTATGCCCTGGATGACAGCACCCGGCGGGATCTGGGCCTGCCCGAGGCCCGCACCCCCGCACAGTTTTTCTGCCGCACCCGGCCGGAGCCTGTCACCGTCCGCCTGCAGAAGGTCTCCATGGCGCTGTTCCGCACCGGCGTGGGCATTTTGGAGCTGAGCTTCCGCTGCGAGGAGGATCTGCCGGCGCTGATCGACCTGAACTACGGTCTGTGCGAGGTGAAAAGCGAGGCCAACTACCTGCGCTTTCCCCAGCAGCTGGGCAAGGACCTGCGGCAGGAGCGCACGCTGCGGCTTTTGGCCGGCGCCGCCCGCCTGCTGGAGCCCCTGGGCTGCGTGCAGGACTTTGACGCCAAGGACGGCCTGCGCTACATTGACAACAAGCCGGTGGTGTTTACCTACGTGCTGCTGCCCCGGTTCCCGGCGTCTCTGGGGGAGGATCTGTTCCACCTGCGGACGAATTTTAAGACCTCCTACCAAGTGCCCGCAGGGGAGTGCACCCTGGAGGACAACCCCCACCTGTACCATCCCTTTGAAAATTTATACTGGGGCTTCTCCCTCAACGCGGTGGTCTGCTGCGCCGCTCTCACCGGCAGCCCGGAGACCGACCGGTTCTTCCGCACCACCTTCCGGGACAATCTGCTGAGCACCTACAAGCCCCTGTACCTGCTGCGGCTGCACCAGCGCTTTGAGATGCAGAATCTGCAGGACCGCATTGCCCTGGCCGGCGCCGAGCTGAACGCGGCGGAGGGCTCCCGGATCGAAGCGGTCTACCGGGCCGCCGCAGCCCTGCGGGCCGAGGCAGCCATGTTCCGCCTGCAGCTGATGTTCAACGACCCCTCCTCTGTGGAGCACATCAACCGCTATGACACAGAGTTGTCTGAGGATATGCGGCTGGAGGAGCAGTTTGCCGCCCTGCGCTATGACCTGCAGCTGCTGGAGCAGCTCTCCCAGGCGGCAAAGGAGCGCATTGCCCGGCGGGAGGAGACAGAACACCGCATCCGGGTGCTCCGCCGGGAGCGGATCATCTACCTGGCCAGCGCCCTCTGGGGCATGGTGCTGCTGTTTGAGAGCGCCTGCGAGATCCTGGACCGGTTTTTCCCCCAGGGCCTGCGCTTCCCGAACCCGTGGATGCTGCTGCCCGCGGCCATCGCCGCGGTGCCGGGGCTGAAGCTGTTTTACGACTTCCGGGAAAAAGGACGGGAGCTGAAGCGGCTGGAGGAATCCTTAAAATGACAATCACGGCCGGGGCTGCCAGCGGCAGCCCCGGCTTTGCGTGCAAATGCCGGGAAAAGGGCGGCCGAGGGGAAAGAATTGAGAATTGAAAATTGCGGAGTTTTCAAATTGCCATTTGAAAA
>DFIE01000002.1 GCA_002372735.1 Clostridiales bacterium UBA3705 | reverse complement strand
CATCCGCCCCTACGGAGAGGTGCGTGGGTATTCCGCAACCCCGGTGGGACGGGCCGCCAGGTCGCGGCGTGTACGTTTCCCACAGCTGCAGGCCGTCTTCATTTCTTCATTCCCCGAAAGGAGGTGCCCCGTGGCGGACAGTGTATTGCGCCTGGATGCGCCAAACCCCAAGCAGGCCCGGATGCTCCGGGCCGGCACCAAGCACGTGGGCTTCGGCGGGGCCCGGGGCGGCGGCAAGAGCTGGGCCGTGCGCACCAAGGCCAAGCTGCTGGCCCTGCGGTATCCGGGCATTAAAATTCTGATCGTCCGCCGGACCTACCCGGAGCTCATGAACAACCACATTCAGATCCTCCGGTTTGAGCTTGCCGGAATCGCCACCTACAACGACAAGGACAAGGTGCTGCGCTTCCCCTACATGGCGCCGGCAGGGGCAGAGCAGCCAAAGGGGCCGAAGCAGGGCTCCGCCATCCACTTTATGTACTGTGCCAAGGACGGGGACCTGGACCGGCTCCAGGGCGTGGAGTACGACGTGATCTTCCTGGACGAGGCCACCCAGCTCAGCGAATACCAGATGAAGACCATCACCGCCTGCCTGCGGGGCGTCAACGACTTCCCCAAGCGGGTGTACTACACCTGCAACCCCGGGGGCCAGGGCCACGGGTACATCAAGCGGATCTTCATCGACAAGCAGTACGAGGCCGGGGAGGACCCGGCGGACTACACCTTCATCCAGAGCCTGGTCACCGACAACAAGGCGCTGATGGCCGCCCAGCCGGAGTACGTCAAGCAGTTGGAGGCCCTGCCGGAAAAGCTCCGCCGGGCCTGGCTCATGGGGGACTGGGACATCTTTGAGGGGCAGTTTTTTGAGGACTTCCGCCCCACCCCGGACGTGCAGCGCTGCGCCCGGGCGGGCATCGACCCGGAGGAGGCGGCAAAGCAGGGGCGCTTCACCCACGTGATGAAGGCCTTCCAGCCCCCCAGAGAGTGGAAGCTGTACCGCTCCTTCGACTGGGGCTACTCCCGGCCCTTCTCCTGCGCCTGGTGGGCGGTGGACTTTGACGGGAGGCTCTACCGGATCCTGGAGCTCTACGGCTGCACCCGCACCCCAAACGAGGGCGTCAAGTGGACCCCGGACCGGGTGTTTGCGGAGATCCGGCGGATCGAGGACGAGCACCCCTGGCTGAGGGGCCGGAAGATCGAGGGGGTGGCGGACCCGGCCATCTGGGACGAGAGCGGCGGCGAGAGCATCGCCGAGACCGCGGACAAGTACCGGGTGTTCTTCGCCCCGGGGGACCACAAGCGGATCCCCGGCTGGATGCAGTGCCACTACCGGCTGCAGTTTGACCGGGAGGGCATCCCCATGATGTACGTCTTCGACACCTGCAAGGCTTTCCTGCGCACGGTGCCGCTGATGGTCTACGACGAGCACAACGTGGAGGATCTGGACACCGACCTGGAGGACCATGTGTGCGACGAGTGGCGCTACATGTGCATGGCCCGGCCCATCAAGCCGGTGCACGAGCAGGAGGCCCCGCCCCTGTGGGGCAACCCCCTGGCAAGATGAAGAGAAAGGAGCATTCTATGGCAAACACCAAGAAAACCAGACCCGTGGAGTACACCGATCCCGACGGGCAGACCCAGACCGGCTACTATGCCGACGGCCACGTCTATCAGGACGAGGCGGGCACCCAGCCCATTGCGGTGGGCTCCACCTTCCGCACCGACGGCGGGGACACCTACCGCATGACCCCCTACGGCGGGGTGCTGTGGGCCGCCGCCCGGGACCCGGAGCAGACCGAGCTGTGGCTGCCCCAGGCCAACCCCTGGTACCGCCAGGCGGAGGATCTGACCCAGGCCCTGGCAAACCGGCCGGCCTTCGCCTATGACCCGGCCCGGGATCCCTTCTATCAGGGGGCCAGGGACCAGTATCAAACCCAGGCTGCCCGGGCCATGGAGGACACGGTGGCCCGGCTCTCCGGGCTGACGGGGGGCTACGGCAGCACCTATGCCCAGTCCGCCGGGGCCCAGCAGTACGACCGGGCCATGTCCGGCCTGTGGGAGCTGCTGCCGGAGCTGTATGACCGGGCGGCGTCCCGGGACGCCCAACAGCGGCAGGCCCAGGAGCGGGAGCTGGCCCAGCTGCTGGGCCTGTACGACCGGGACTACCAGGTCTTCCTGGACCGGCTGGAGCGGAAGGACGACCGGGCGGACGCAGCCCAGGCCCAGTCCAACTGGGACCGGGAGCAGGAGAACTGGGCCCTGGAATTTACCCAGCAGGCACAGCTGCAGCAGCAGAAGCTGGACCAGGCCGCCGCGGCAGCGGACGCCACCCAGGCCCAGCGGGAGCGGGCCTACGCCTACCGGATGGCCATGGCGGCCCTGAGCCAGGGCCTGCCGGTGACAGCGGCGCTGCTGGAGCAGGCGGGCATCGACCCGGACTACGCCGAGCGCCTGCGCCAGTGGTACGCCGCCAAGCTGGCCAGGTAGAGGGAAATGAAGTTGGCCGGGGTGACGGGATGCGTACGCCCTCTCCGTAGGGGCGGATGCCCACATCCGCCCGGGGGGAAAAATAATTGAAAATTGAGAATTGAAAATTGAAAATTGCGGAGTTTTCAAATTGCCATTTGA
>DFIE01000055.1 GCA_002372735.1 Clostridiales bacterium UBA3705 | reverse complement strand
GCTGATTACAAATCAGCTGCTCTACCAACTGAGCTATACCAGCACGGCTCGAACAAGCATATGTATTATACTGACTGGGCCCCGTTTTGTCAAGTCCTTTTTTTACTTTTTTTGTTTTCTGTCTTCCCCGCCCCCCCGGGATTGACAGGCCCCCTCCCCCTCTGGTAAAATAGTTCTATCTTGAGGAGGTGGCAGTATGGACAAACCCTATCGCAGCTGGATGGAGCCGGGCTTCGTCTCCGCCCAGCGGGAATATACCCGCCCCACCGGGCTGCTGGATCCCGGCGGCAAGGTCCTGGCCGCCGGTTGGGCCCGGCACAATGTGTTCCAATACCGGCGCGACCGCGTCCGCCGGCCCCTGCGTCGGAAGGAGTGGGACTTCTACCAGCTCTCCGACGGCAAACGGATGGTCCAGATCAGCTTTGCCAACATCTCCCTGGGCGGCTACGCCTCGGCTGTGCTGGTGGATCTGGAGCAGGGCCGCACCCTGGTCAACAAAATGGCCCCCTTCCTGGGCGGCAAGGACAAATATGTCCTGCCCGACCGGGGCGACGTGCCCGGCACCGTCCGCATGGCCGTGGGCGGCGCCGTGTTTGAAACCCACACCACCGAAACCGCCCGCTCCCTGCGCTTTGCCATGGGCGACGTGGAATGCGACTTTACCATGGCCCGGCTGCCCGGCCAGGAGAACATCACCACCGTGCTGCCCTTTGCCGGGGCGCCGGACCGCTACTTTATGACCACCAAGGAAAACTGTATGCCTGTGCACGGAACCCTTCGGGCCGGAGACCGGGTGTGGGAGTTCTCCGACCGGGAGACCTTCTGCGTCATGGACTGGGGCCGGGTGTGCACCCCCTACCGGCTGGTGTGGTACTGGGGCAACGGCTCCACCCGGCTGAGGGATGCCCAGGGCCGGGAGCATCTGTTCGGCTTTGAAATCACCTGGGGCATCGGGGATGAGTCCGGGGCCACGGAAACCTGTCTGTTCTACGACGGAAGGGCCCACAAGATCGGGCCCGTGGACGTGAAGGTCTTTCCCAAGCCGGACCGGTACCTGCAGCCGTGGGAGTTTGTATCCCAGGACGGCCGGTTTGAGATGACCATGCGCCCCTTCCGGGATCACCACTCGGATCTCAACATCCTGGCCATGCGGATGCACTCCCACCAGGTCCACGGGCTGTGGAGCGGCCACGTGACCCTGGACGACGGCACCCGGCTGGAGCTCAAAGATATGTACGCCTTTTGCGAGTATGTGGAAAACCGGTGGTAACCCACCAAACAGAGGCCCCCCACAGCCGGGGGCCTCTGTCTGTCTTATTCGCCCCGCTCCAGGGCCTGCTTTTGGTACTGCAGGGTGTAGAGCCGGTAGTACCGGCCCCGCCGGGCCAGGAGAGTCTGGTGGTCGCCCTGCTCGGTGATGACGCCGTGGTCCAGGACGATAATATTGTCCGCGTGCTGGATGGTGGAGAGCCGGTGGGCCACCACCAGCATGGTGCCGATGGTGCGGATGCGCTCCAGAGAGTCCTGGATCAGCAGCTCCGTCTCGGTGTCGATGTTTGCGGTGGCCTCGTCCAGGATGATCACCCGGGGCCGCTGGAGAATGGTGCGGGCAAAGCTCAGCAGCTGGCGCTGGCCGGCGGAGAAGTTGTTGCCCCGCTCCCGGACCGGCTCATCCAGGCCGCCGGGGAGCTTGTCAATAAAGGCGTTGGCGTTGACGTAGCGGCAGGCCTCCAGAATCTCACCGTCGGTCAGATCCTGCCGCCGAAGGGTCAGGTTGCCCCGGATGTCCCCGGAGAACAGGAACACGTCCTGGAGCATCTGCCCGAAGCGGCTGCGCAGGGAGCTGAGCTTGATTTTGCGGATGTCCACCCCGTCCACCAGGATGCGGCCCCGCTGGATGTCATAGTTGCGGACCAGCAGGCTCAGAATGGTGGTCTTGCCGGCGCCGGTGGCCCCCACAAAGGCCACAGTCTGGCCCGGGTCCACATGGAAGCTGACCCCCTTGAGAATCCAGTTGCCCGGCTTGTAGGCAAACCAGACATTCTCAAAGTCGATCTCCCCCCGGATGTCCGGCAGGTCAATGGCGTCGGGGGCATCCACAATGTCCGGCACAATGTCCAGCACGGAGAAGATTTTCTCCGCCGAGGCAAAGGAGCGCTGGAGCATATCAAACTGCTCGGCCAGGGTCTGGATGGGGTTGAAGAACTTGGACAAATACATATAAAAGCTGACGATCACCCCGGAGGTGATGGTCTGGCCCAGGAAGCGGGTGTCTTTGATATAGCCCCTGCCGCCCAGGTAGAACAGGCAGAGCACAGAGGCAATATAGAGCATATACACCAGGGGCCGGAAGATGCCGAAGACCAGCATCCGGGCCTGCTTGGCCCGGCGCAGCTCGGTGCTGCGGGTGCGGAAGTCGGCCAGCTTGGCGTCCTCCCGGTTGAAGATCTGGATGATCTTCATGCCGGAGAGATTTTCGGACAGGTAGGTGTTGACCTCGGTGGTGGCGTTGTTCACCCGGCGGTGGACCTTGCGGGAAAACTTGCGGAAAATCACCGTGAAGAGCACCACAAAGGGCACAAAGCAAAGCACCATCAGGGTCAGCTCATAGTTCAGCACCAGCATGCCCCCCAGCACCCCCAGCACCACCATGGCGTTTTTCACCAGGGTGACCAGCACGTTGGTGAACATATAGGAGATGGCGTTGGGGTCGTTGGACACCCGGGTGACCAGCTTGCCCACAGGGATCTCGTTGAGCTGGGCCTGGGAGAGGGTTTCAATGTGGGTGAACACGTCCATGCGCAGCCGGGAGAGGATCTTTTGCCCCACCCGCTGGAGCACCATGGCCTGGAAATAGGTCCCTGCCAGGCTGACCAGCAGAATGCCGGCATAGACCCCCACCATGGTATACAGCCGGGAGAGGGCAAAGTCCCCCTTCACCAGCTCTTCGATGCGGCCGATGAGCAGGGGCGAGAGCACGTCATAGCCGATGGACAGCAGCATCACCCCAAAGGCCAGGGCAAACTGGCCCCGGTAGGGCCTGGCATAGGCCAGCAGGCGGCGGATGATCTCCCGGTCGGGCATGTTGCGCTCAAAGCCCATGGAGGTCTTTTTGTCCTTTTCCAGCACAAAGGCGGCCAGGAGAATCACGGTGAACACGCCGATGGCGGCGCCCACAATCAGAACCGGCAAATACTCAGGCATGGTGGGCACCTCCCTCCTCCTCCAGCGACTGGAGCTCCACCATGGTCCGGTAGGCCGGGCAGGTGGCCAGAAGCTCCTCATGGCTGCCCCAGGCCAGGAGTCTGCCGTTTTGCAGGAAGAGCAGCAGGTCCATGGACCGGATGGTGGAGATCCGGTGGGCGATGAGAATGGTGGTCTTCCCCGCCCGGGTATGGCGGAGATTTTCCAGAATGTGCTCCTCGGTGGCGGTGTCCACGGCGGAGACAGAGTCGTCCAGAATCAGCACGGGGGCGTCCTTCAACAGGGCCCGGGCGATGGAAATGCGCTGC
>DFIE01000036.1:876-6061 GCA_002372735.1 Clostridiales bacterium UBA3705 | reverse complement strand
TCCACCAGTTCTGCATCCGCAGCGGGGATCGGGCGGAATTCGAGTTTGCCGAAGGCCACACCGAGCTGCACCCCTTCGACTTCAGCGGCCTGGAGGAATGCTGTCGGAAGCTGGCCGAAGCGAAAACCCCTGTCTATTTCACCATCGACCTGGACTGCCTGGACCCGTCCTGCTTCCCGGGCACCGGCACCCCCGAGGCCGGCGGCGTCACCTTCCCCCAGCTGCTCAACGCCATTCTGACGGTGGCAAAAACCAACGTGGTTGCCGCCGACCTGAACGAACTGGCCCCCATGCTGGATCCCTCCGGCGTCAGCACTGCCATGGCGTGCAAGGTTTTGAGAGAGCTTTTGCTGGCTTTGCTCGCCAGTTAATCAAAATGAAACTATGAAAATATGAAATTATGAAACTATTGTGGTATGGTTCAAATTGCTATTTGAACCATGGAATTTCATATTTCATAGTCCTGCTTCGTTTTTCAGGAGGTTTCCATGCGTTCGGACCGATTAGCTGAATTATCCCTCACCTTTGGCATTGAAATGCTTCGCCTTTCACACCGCCTGGAGAATCAGAATGAGCGGGTTGCTTCCTATCAGATCGGGAAAAGCGGAACTTCTATCGGCGCAAACATTCGGGAAGCTCATTTCGCGCAAAGTAAGGCGGATTTCATCTCTAAATTGCAGATTGCCTTGAAGGAGACCCACGAAACCCACTATTGGCTGGAGCTGCTGCGAGGCGCGGACTGCATTTCCGAAGTTGATTTTTCCCGGTTTTCTGTTCCCTGCAATGAGCTTCGTGTCTTACTGATCAAATCCATTAATACCGCAAAGGCAAATATGAACAGCAAAAAATAAATGTTTCTTTTTCAATTCGCAGAATTGAAAAACACCTCAATAGTTTCATATCTTCATAGTTTCATATTTTCATTTGAATAAGGAGGAACTAAACATGAGCCGTGTTCTCGTCATCGGCTGCGGCGGCGTTGCCAACGTGGCCATCCGCAAGTGCTGCATGCTGCCGGAGGTCTTCACCGAGCTTTGCATTGCCAGCCGCACCAAGTCCAAATGCGACGCCCTGGCCGCGGAGCTGAAGGACAAGACCTCCACCAAGCTCACCACCGCCCAGGTGGATGCCGACAAGGTGGAGGAGCTGATCGAGCTGATCAAGGCCTATCAGCCCGATCTGGTCATGAACATCGCCCTGCCCTATCAGGATCTCACCATTATGGACGCCTGTCTGGCCTGCGGCGTCAACTACATGGACACTGCCAACTATGAGCCCGAGAACACCGACGACCCCGAGTGGCGCAAGATCTATGACAAGCGCTGCAAGGAGGCAGGGTTCTCCGCCTACTTTGACTACTCCTGGCAGTGGGCCTATCGGGAGCGGTTTGAAAAGGCCGGTCTCACCGCCCTGCTGGGCTGCGGCTTTGACCCCGGCGTCACCCAGGCCTACTGCGCATGGGCCAAAAAGCACGAGTTTGACCGGATCGACACCATCGACATTCTGGACTGCAACGGCGGCGACCACGGCTATGCCTTTGCCACCAACTTCAACCCCGAGGTCAACCTGCGGGAGGTCTCGGCCCCCGGCTCCTACTGGGAGGACGGCCACTGGGTGGAAATCCCCGCCATGAGCATCAAGCGGGAGTACAACTTTGACCAGGTGGGCGACAAGGATATGTATCTGCTCCACCACGAGGAGATCGAGTCCCTGGCCCAGAACATCCCCGAGGTAAAGCGCATCCGCTTCTTTATGACCTTCGGCCAGAGCTATCTGACCCACATGAAGTGTCTGGAGAACGTGGGGATGCTCTCCACCACCCCCATCGAGTTTGAGGGCCATGAGATTGTGCCCATCAAGTTCCTGAAGGCCCTGCTCCCCGATCCCGCCTCCCTGGGCCCCCGGACCCACGGCAAGACCAACATCGGCTGCATCTTTACCGGCGAAAAGGACGGCAAGGCAAAGCGCTGGTATATCTACAACGTCTGTGACCACCAGGAGTGCTACAAGGAGGTCGCCTCCCAGGCCATCTCCTACACCACAGGCGTGCCCGCCATGTGCGGCGCGCTGATGATGCTGACCGGCAAGTGGACTACTCCCGGCGTACACACCGTGGAGGAGTTTGACCCCGATCCCTTCCTGGATGCCCTGGATCGGTACGGCCTGCCCCGCAGCGTCTGCCAGGACCCGGTGCTGGTGCCCTGATGGACCGCCGGGCACCCTTTGCCCCTTTACACAACCAGCGCCCCGAGGACCTCTTCGGGGCGCTGAATACTCCCTGCTACATTCTGGATGAGGGGCAGCTGCGAAAAAACGGGGAGCTTTTGGCCGCGGTGGCCCAGCGGACCGGCTGCCGGTTCCTGCTGGCCCAAAAGGCCTTTTCCAACTACGATTGCTACCCGGTGCTGGCGCCGTACCTGGCAGGCACCGAGGCCAGCGGCCTGTTTGAGGCCAGGCTGGGCTTTGAAAGCCTGCCGGGCAAGGAGGTCCACGTCTTTTGCGGGGCCTACCGGGAGCAGGACTTTGCCGAGCTGCTGCAGTACGCCGGCCACATTGTCTTCAACTCCCCCGCCCAGCTGGCAAAATTCGGCCCCACGGCAAAGGCCGCGGGGAAGAGCCTGGGTCTGCGCATCAACCCGGAGTGCTCCACCCAGGAGGGCCACGCCATCTACGACCCCTGCGCACCGGGCTCCCGGCTGGGCACCACCCGGGCCCAGTGGGATACGCACATGACCCCGGCGCTGATCGACCTGCTGGACGGGCTGCACTTTCACACCCTGTGTGAACAGGACGCGGACGCCCTGGAGGTAACCCTGGAGGCGGTGGAGGAGAAGTTTGGGGACGTGCTGCCCCGGATGAAATGGCTGAACATGGGCGGCGGCCACCACGTCACCCGGCCGGGATACGACATTTCCCGGTTGGAGGCCTGCATCCGCCGGGCCCAAACCCGGTGGGGCGTCACCGTGTACCTGGAGCCCGGAGAGGCCTGGGCCCTGAACGCGGGCTTTTTGGCCAGCCGGGTGCTGGATCTGACGGAAAACAGCGGTGTGAAAAATGCCATTCTGGACTGCTCCGCTGCCTGCCACATGCCGGACGTGATTGAGATGCCCTATCAGCCCCCGGTCTATGGGGCCGAGACTGTGGAGACGCCCTCCCCTGCCCCCCAGGCCCCGGAGTGCGTCTACCGCCTGGGCGGGCCCTCCTGCCTGTCCGGGGACGTGATTGGGGATTACGCCTTTGACCACGCCCTGCAGGTGGGAGAGCTGGTGCTGTTTGGAGATCTGGCCATCTACTCCACCTGCAAAAACAACACCTTTAACGGCATGCCCCTGCCGGAGATCTGGCGCCGGCGGGAGGACGGCAGCTTGGAGCTGCTGGCTGCCTTCGGCTACCGGGACTTCCGGTACCGGCTGGGAAGGGACTGCCTGTGAGCGGGCCCTACGACGACATCCTCCACGCCCGGCGGCCGGTGTCCACCGACAAACCCCCTTTGAGCATGGAGGCCAGGGCTGCTCAGTTTGCCCCCTTTGCCGCCCTGACCGGCTTTGAGCTGGTGATTGCCGAGGCCGGCCGGCACACCGACCGGCCTCCGGTGCTTGATGAGCAGCACCTGGAGGAGCTGAACCGCAGGCTGCAGGCCCTGGTGCCCCATTTGGAGGAGGAGCCGGAGGTGGAGCTGGTGTACTTCCGGCCGGATGAGCTGAAATCCGGAGGACAGCTTGTCACGCTCCACGCAGTGATCCGTCAGGTGGACGAGGTATGCGGACTGATTGAGCTGTGTGACCGCAGCGTGGTAGAGCTGGACCGGCTGACAGACCTGCATTGCCCTGCCCTAGGGATCTAGGGCCTGCCACTGGTCCAGCAGCACGATGGCGGGCTCCCCCGCCAGCTGCTGCCGGGCCGCAAGGGTCCTGCGGGTGTCCGCCAAAGCTACCCCCGGGCTCTCCGGCCCCGGCACAACTGCCCAAAGGCAGGCCAGGGCCGGGCTGTACCGCAGCCCGGCGGGCGCCCGGCCGTACCGGGGCACCGGCGCGCCGCCCGGGGCCAGCTGCCAGGCCATGGGGGCCAGGTCCAGCACCAGGGGTCCGTATTGCTGCCGCTGCCTTGCAAGCCAGGGGACAAAGGGCTCCCCACCCCGGTAGGGGCCTATCAGCACCCGGGCATGGGGCAGATGGGCATAGGTCGGGGGCACCACCAGCCGCCCCGGCGGCAGGGCCCGGGCCAGGCGCTCCAGCGCAGGGCACACAGTCCGCTCAAAATCCAACACAATGGGGCCCCGGGTGCCGGCCAAGGCCTCTGCAGCGGCAGTCTCCGCCCCCGGCGCAGGGAGATTGCGGTCGTCCACCACAGGTCCCTGCGCCCCGGTACGGCGGAGCGCCCCGGTCTCATCAAAGCCCCAGCCCAGGCTCAGCCCCGGGCCCGGGCTGTTTTTTTCGGAAAAGGCTGCAAAATAGATGGTTTTTTCCATGGACAACACCCCGGTCGCGTGCTATAATATCATGTGTAATTTTATGAATTGAGGTTGTCTGTTATGTCCCTGTCCTTTCTGCCCAAGGCAATTTTCCGGGAGCTGACCCAAATCACCCCGGAGTTTCTGCACCAAAAAGACGTGGATCTGCTGATGCTGGACTTTGACAACACCATGCTGCCCTATACCTCCGCAGAGCCCACCGGCGCGCTGCTGCGCTGGATTGACCGGATGAAGCAGGGCGGCATCACCCTGTGCGTGGTGTCCAACAGCAGAAAAAATAAGGCCAAGGGCTTTTGCAGGGCGCACAACATCGGCTGCGTGACCCACAGCCGCAAGCCCTTTGCCAAGGGCATCCGCCAGTGTCTGGCCCGGTATGACCGGACCCCCGGCCGGACCGCCCTGGTGGGCGACCAGATTTTTACCGACGTGCTGGGCGCTAACTGCGCCGGGGCCATGTCCATTCTGGTCAAGCCCATTCACCTGCACAACATTTGGCTGAAGCTCCGCCACCTGGTGGAGCAGCCCTTTATTTATCTCGCAAGAAAAAGGAGAATCAAGCAATGACGAATTTGGAAAAGTATCTCTCTTTGCTGGACACCCACGACTATGACGGCCTGCTGCTCACCAGCCCCATCAGCCGGAAATACTGCGCCGAGTTCAACGTGGACGAGGGCGTGGCCCTGGTGACCAAGGCCGGCTGCCGGTACTTCACCG